>NZ_JBHYXD010000058.1:0-19362 GCF_042751995.1 Streptomyces sp. NPDC059371
GACGCCCTGAACCACGCCCGCTCCACGGTGTGTGGGTCGACGGCAGACGGGATGGAAGCAGGGTGAGTGGCGGCTAGTCGAGTGCTTGTGCTGCGACAGCAGTGCCAGCAGCACAAGCACTCAAGCGACTCAGCGGTGGTGATGCCACCAGTAGAGAGCTACTGCCCCGAGCCCGCTCAGGCTAGCCTTCACTCCGACACGCACCAGTTCATCCGTGGCAGAGTTCAACAGACGACGAAAGTGCTGCTGCGCGGGTCGTTCCACCAGGTCAGCACGGATGCGATTACGTGAGCGCTTGATCCTTACGGCTGTCGAGGAAGGGCGCTGTCGTACCTGGCGCCTACACTTCCTGTTGCTGGGAATGTGGACCTCCTTTGGTGATGTTCCCGACGGTGATGGCGGCCTCCTGCGTAGGACCAGGGGGCCGCCGCCGTTTCCGGTGGAGACCCTGTGGCCGCGAGCAACATTCTTACGCACCGCACTGACAGTCAGTGCCTCTCGCAGTCAACTCTCCTATTGGACGCAGGGCATGACGGCACGTCCGTGCCACGATGCCGGCCAGTCATTGCAGTTCAGTCGTCCCTAGTAGGTCAGGATCGAGTGCGCGCCCAGAGACTTCTCGAAGTCCGGTTGAACGTGCCAACGCCCTAGACGACCAGCAACTACCTCGCGCCCTGGTAGCCCTTGTGACGCACGTCAAGCGGCACTCTCTGCATAGATGTTCCACGTGAGACGTGGACACAGCAGAGCGAGAGAGTTCCGCCCGGAGTCGAACTTGACCTCGACGACACCGCACGCGGCGTACCCCAAGTACTGCTTGTCGAAGATGCACTTCGGGTCCATCACGGCTGGAGGAACCGGGTCGTGCGCTTGATGTACGCACCCAACTCGTCGTCCTTGCTGACGCCCTCGATCTCCACGGGCGCGCTCTTGACGCGGCTGGTCAGCTCGGACGCCTGCCACAGATGCAGCACCCGACAGGGCGTGGACCTGGTAGTCGCCTTGCGCAACAGGACGGTCATGTCACGGGGCCGTCCTCGTCGTCGGGGATCCGATCCTTGGGATGAGCAAGGTCGTAACAAGAGTCTCGACCTTGGGCAGGGCGACGTCGGGATCGCGAAGCGCCCATGACGCGGTAGCCCTTGAGGATTCTCTCGACTTCGCCGTCATGGGCGATGCCGATGCCCTCATCGGTCAACTCCTCCGAGCCCTTGTACTCTCCGCCAGAGGGCATGCCATAGACGGCGCTCCGCCGGGGCCGGTTACGCCGGCGCTGCCGGGTGCTCGCAGTCCGACTAGGTTCTGTCCGGCGGATATGGGCGTCGCTCCCAACTGAACCGGGTTTGTCAGTGGTGCGTGGTAAGTCTGTTCTCCTACCGATCGGCTCCTCAGGTGAAGGGTGAACAGCGATGGCGGGGGAGAGCTACGTCGACCACGAGGTCCTCAAGGTATTCGCGAAGAACAAGGTGAACGTACCGAAGGAGGAGGCGAAGGAGCGCCGCCGCCAGGTGAACTACCTGCGGGAGCAGCTGGAGGACTACATCGCCGCTCACCCGGACTTCGACCTGGTGAAGCTCCGCGCGTCCGGCAGCACGGCCAAGCACACAGCGATCCGTCGCAGGGGCGGGACAGGGTCTGACGCGGATGTCGCCGCGTACCTGAGCGTCAGTGACCCTGGCATCGACGTCTCGACGGTACTGGCGTGGCTGGAGGACCGCTGCAAAGAGGTCTACGGCAAGACGAAGGTCGCGGAGGACTTCAAGCCCTCGGACCACGCGGTCGGTATCACTATGCGGGGCTCCGGATTGAAGATCGACGTTGTGCCCGTGCTCTACACCGGGGAGCCTGACGACCGGGGCTACCTGGTCACCAGCAGCGGCGTCAAAGTACTCACCTCGGTCACGCTGCACCTGCGCTTCATCGAAAAGCGCAAGGGGGAGGCTGGCGACGGCTACCGGGAGCTGATCCGTCTGCTGAAGGCGTGGATCCGCGAGAGCAAGGAGGGCGATCCGCAGCTGCGCTGCAAGTCCTTCCTGATTGAACTCTTGGTCGCGCACCTCTGGGACGTCGGCTGGAACGGAAAGCCGCTGCAGGTCGACGACTATCCGCAGGCGATCGAGCAGGTCCTCTCCTACATCGTCCGCACCGGCCTGAAGACACCGATCGTCTTCACCGACTACTACACGGCCGACGAGGTGAGCGCGACGACAGACCCTATCCAGGTCTGGGACCCGGTCAACCCGGAAAACAACGTCGCTCGCGGCTACACCGAGTTCGACCGCCAGCGGTTGGTCAACCACGCCAAGACCACCCTCGATACCCTCACGACGGCCGCTTACGCGACCACGAAGAGTGAGGCGCTCGACCTCTGGCGCGAGCTGTTCGGCCCCACCTTCCCGGGAGAGTGATCATGACCGGCTCGTACTCCAGATCCGCTTCCGGTTCGTTCACGATCACCGATGCCCGCTACGTCGGAGGCAGAGTCGCCGCCGACCTGCGCCTGCTGTACAACCTCTACGGCGAGCCCTCCCTCGAGAGGATCGAGAAGTTCGCCGAGGAGGTCGCCCTGCTCCTGCGCGACGGCTATCTCGACACCGTCGACTACGGCTTCCGCGACACCGCAACCAATGCCTGGAAGTTCCGCCTGCGCTATAAGGCCACCGCCGGCGGCCAGCTCATCGACTCCCGACCAGGCAGCTTCCCGGACGCGGTCGACCTCACCGGCTACACCTTTCATAGCTTCCTGAACTACAGCTCCGCCTTTTGGCTCCTGACCAGCAGCCAGCAGGTCGGGGTCAAGGAGGCCCTGCCGATCTCCCGGACGACCGGCACCGCCCCGAGTGCCGACGCGGGCACCAGCACCACGGGCCACGGGTACGCCCGCAACGGCACCGGCGTCTCACGCGACGTCTACGTCGCCTACTAGTCCAGCACCATTGAGCAGGAGGAACGAGCACGTGACCAGCCAGGACGACCTGTTCCACCCCGTCATCGAGTTGCCCGAGCCCACCCGACGCGCCCGCTACGACCGCCTGATCGGCCTGGACGAGACGAAGCTGCGCCTGCGCAAGGAAGCCGCGCTCCTCGCGGACCCGCGCCGACTTCGGTCCTGGGCCGCGCAACATCACGGTGGCGACGTCGCCGCTCTCGCCCTGTTCACGGATCGGGCGCCTCTGTTCGTGTTCGCAGGCGACGTCGGCTCCGGCAAGTCTGCGCTGGCCGAATCCTTCGGCTGCGACCTCGCCGACTGGCTCGATCTGCCGGTGTACCTATACCGGCTCAAGCTCGCCACCCGCGGCAGCGGCCTGGTTGGCGAGATGACCTCCCTCATCGGAGACGCCTTTACCCACATGCACACGGTGGGCAAGCGCGCGTCGGGCTCTGGGGGAGCACGCGCAGTGCAGATTCTTGTCGTGGACGAGGCCGACGCCCTGGTGCAGTCCCGCGAGGCCCAGCAGATGCACCATGAGGATCGCGCCGGCGTCGACGCGTTCCTGGCCGGCATCGACGGCTTGACCGGTGCCATGCTCCCAGTCGTCATCGTGCTGTGCACCAACCGGGTCGGCGCCCTCGACCCGGCCGTCATGCGCCGCGCCGCGGCCACATTCACCTTCACCCGCCCCGGCGACGAGCAACGCCACGCAGTCCTCACCCAAGCTCTCGACGGACTCGGCATCCGGCCGGAGACCGTCCGCAAGGTAGTTGAGCTCACCGGCCCTACCGAGGGCCACCCCGGCTACACCTTCTCCGACCTCACACAGCGCCTAGTCCCGGCAGCTGTCTTCCGCGCCTTCCCCGACCGGCCCGTCATGGACGAGGACCTTCTCGCCCTTGCCGAGGAGCTGGAGCCCACCCCCGTATTTACTGAGGAGCGCTGATGGCCCACCTCCCCGCCCCCGGGCCCACCAGCGTCCGCACAACCGGTGACTACTACCAATGGCTCGTCGCCTGGGAGGCATGCCTGACCCTCCTCCGTGAGAACGCCGCCCGTTCGCACAACCCTGTGCGCGCCGTCGGCATCGAGCTTGACGGCGTCGGCAATCTCGACGATGTAGTTCTGCTGCGCGATGTTCCCCCGAACACCTACAAGCAGGTCAAGTATGCGGTTGACAGCGCCACACCGGTCAATACGGATTACCTGACCAAGCCCACCGACAGCGGCGGCCCGTCGATTCTCAAGAAGATCGCCAGGACGTGGAAGCAATTGACCGCGGACGGCGGCAGCGTCGAACTGCACCTGGTCACCAATCGGGTGGCCGACCCCGCCGATGACCTGGTGAAGGTCTGCGATGCCCGCACCGGGCTGCTGATGCCCAAGGCGGCCATCGGCGGGGACAAGTCGGATCGTGGCAAGGCCCGTGCCCGGTGGGCTGAAGAAGCAGGTCTGACCGAGGCCGAGCTCCTCGACCTGCTGTCGGTTCTGCACTTCGACCTGTCGGTGAACATGGTCAAGTACCAGGAGCACCTTCAGCTGTTGATGGCCGTCGCGGGACTGCGCCATGACCAGCAGGCGTTGGAGGCGGGGGCTGGCTGGGTGGCCAAGATGGTCCGGGACGGCCAGCGCAGACTCACACAGTCGATGGTCGAGACCGCCGTCGGCGAGTTGGCCCTGAAGGCCGGCCCCGCTCGGGCCGTCCTGTCGATTGCGACCCTCAAACCAGACCCGATGGCACCGGACGCCGACCACGCCATCGACTGGGTCGACCGCTTCGAAAGCGACTCCGAGTACACCAAGCGTCGGCCTCTGTCACCGAATAACTGGGCCCAGCTACAGGCGGACATTGAGGCCGCTCCAGGACGCCTCCCCGCCGGTACCAACGCTGTATCCGTCACGGGCAGCATCCGTCTAGCACCAGCCTTCCTGGTTGGTACCACCTTCCGCATGGTCACCGGAACCGACCTCGCAGTGCTGCAACGGGGGAGGGCTGGCAGCCAGCTCTGGTCTACCAATGACCCGTTTGAGACCGCCTTGGACCCGGAAGTCTCTGAGCACGAGGTCGGTCAGGGCGACGAGATCGCGGTCGCCATCGCGGTCGCGACGGAGATCACCACCGACGTCCTGGACTACCTACGCGAACACAACCTCCCGGTCGGTAAGCTCATCGTCCTGGCCCCGCCGAGTGGCAAGGCGAACGACGGCTCCGTCCCAGGCAGCACCGCCGCGAACGCCTTGGCTGTGGGCATCCGCGACCATCTCCGCCGCTCCACCCGCCGAGTTCTGCGCATGCATCTCTTCCTTGCTTGCCCGATGGGACTTGCTGTCCTACTGGGCAACCGGTGGAACCGGCTGTGCCAGACCGTCGTTTACGAGGACATCAAGATCGGCGACGGATACGAAGCGGCATTCACCGTGGAGGCATAGGAGGCCCAAGCCCAAGAGGCCGGACCTCAAAGTGCAGGGCTGGTACGCACGCTTAGGAGGGCGTACTCCGACCGTTGACAATCGGAGCCCGCATGACCCACCTGTAACAGCGCGCTGTCTGGCTCCGCTGCGTCGCCCTACCACAACAGCATCCATGGCGTCGAGCGATTCGCGTCTCTCACCCACCAAGCGCTAGCGTCTCCGTGAGCCACCGCCGAGGAACGCCCGCACGGGTCCCGCCAGCCGGACATGGGCAGAACCGCCACCTGCTCCGCCGCCCCTCGTCCTCGGGAGGGGCGGCCCATGGTCCACCTATGTCAGATCGCGCAGCGAACCACGGTTCAGTGGTGGGGACTAGGCCGTCGGCGAAGCAGGCGCCGTAGCAGTTCCACTGCGAGTCAGCTCAGCATTCACCTGTAGCTGCGTCAAGCTTCTGCGGCTGAGGCCCCTCCAAGGCAGCGGTGGTTGCTCTTGCTTCGAGGCCAGCCGTCCTCAAGCGCCTGGCCCTCCTCTCGCGGAGGCGGCGCCTCGCTTCCCTGTCTCGCTAGCCCCGTGGGCTCGACATCCGCGAGAAAATCCATCGGCGGCTTCGTTGCCTACGCTCTCGCTCCTCGCAGAAGGCCTCGTACTGCAACTCTTCGAAATCCGGATCGATGCCTTCAGCCATCATTGCGGCTGCGACCTCAGCGTAGTGACGAGGCTGCGGGATCTCCTTCTCGTAGATCATGTCGAGCCAAGCCGCCCTATGAGACTGTGCTGGGAGACCATCGCCCCTCACCGCAGCTTCGAGGTCAGCGATGGCGTCACCGAGATACGTCTCTACGACTTCGCGCCGACTGGCGTAGCCGTGGATCACGGACCACTGAGCAGTGCGCTCGCAGTTGCACTTCAGCCGTGCTCGTAGCTCGGCGTTGTGCAAGAAGGCACCTTCGTCCTCGATAGGTTCCAGCATCACGTAGATGTTCGCGCTCTCGTCGTCGAGGATCGCACGCCGTTTCTCCTTGAGGGCATCACGCATCTCACGGGCGCGTGCGCTATCACGGTCGGAGCGTTCCTTGGCGGCATCAAGCCTCATCTTGTGCCGCGTAGCTATGCCAGCTCCAAGGGCTCCAAGTATCGCGGTGAGTACCGGCAACAACCACGTCGTCATGACGTCAGTCTGCTGTTTCCAACCCGCATCCGTCACATCAGCTTCACATCCCGAGGCTTACACGGCGGAGCCGACGAACCGACGACGCATAGCGAGGATGACTGACCTCGCGATCAAGGCAGGGGCGGGATCTGTTCGACAACGACGTCGCGCCACAAGCGCACCAGATCGGGCGGCGAACAGCGGGGAACCACGGTGAACGCAGCCGGGTTCAACAAGGCAACATCGCGGCCGTTCGCCCAGTTCAGCGGCCGAGTCGGCCGCAAGGGACCTCAGCTTCCCAAGCTGAGGGGGCGAGCCTCGGTGCCGGCGCCCCGCGCTCAGCTGATGACCAACCCCGCGATGCCGAAAGCGAGTGTGAGGACGAAGCAGATCAGGCTCACTACCGTTGCAAGGCGCGGGACTTCGTCGCTGCGACGGAAGTTGGCCATGACGCCGTTAGACCAGAAGGCGCAGATCGCGACGATTACCGCTGGAACGAAGAGCGGCGTTCCGTGACACACGTATGCGGCACCCACAGCCAACCCAATGAGAACGATCAGCACTTTGTCCCCCTGCTGTCTGCGGCGGCTCCCCAACCCCGCGCGGTGGCCACAGACTAGGGAAGTACTGGGCAGTAGTGACCGGCTTCTGGCAGAGCTCCCGAGATCGGGCTCGTCTGTGCCGTCTCTGGGCCGTCCGACGTTGCTCAACAGTGGCCAATGACGACCAACGACGACGACCAGGTGCATGAGCCCACCACCCTTGAGCTGGGAAGCAGCAGGTCGTCAAGATCTCCGGCAAGACCCAGGGCAGGAAGAAGCAGCCTTCATCACACGAGTTTCCCAAGCTCAAAGCCTTCCGGCTGGGGGGAGCCGAGAGGACCGACGCCAACTACCTAGTTTTGAACTCGACCTTCCCGGTGCTCATTCGGAAGTTCCCATTCGAGTACAGGGTGGGACGGGCCTCGACGTGGTTACCGCTGTACTTCTCCACATGTCTGATCTGGGCACCGCCGGGCACGGTGAAGTCGATCAAGGCAATGGCAACCCAATAGGACAAGTTGCGATCATTGAATAGTGGCACCGTTACTGTGGAGCCCCGCCCGTCAGTGACAACTGCCCGAGCACCGTAAGACTTGAACGAACCCGTCCCGTTCTCCACTGCGCTGTAGGCACACAGAAGGACGTAGCCCTGGAGGTCTGGACGACGGATAGTGATCGTCTCGCAGCCAGGCACCCTGGAGTCGCCATCCAAAGCGATGTAGGGCGCCGCGGCGGACGATCCGAGCTGCCGGTAGTAGATGGCCTGATCCGACTTGTTCGGACGGTTGCCAGGTGGCGTGACAGCACTTCCAGGGACGTAGAGGGCATACAGATCAAGGTCAGCTCCGGCCTGCCTTCGGGCCGCGCTTCCGCCGTTCCACTCGAGTGTGGCTGTCACGATGAGGCTCGGGTCGTTTTTGCGCATATCGATGGTCGCCTGTCCGGCCTTGGTGAGGGCGACCTTGCCCAGCGGGACAAGAGGACGAACCGGTGTCGTGGATGGAAATGGCGGGACCACCGGCGGCGCAGTGGCAGTGTGTTGACCCTGCGTTGGCGTCGCGGGCGAAGCCTGTACTGCGGCGGGTCCTGGGTCATCTACAACAATGCCGAAGTCCGAGGCGAGACCTGCCAGTCCTGTATCCCATCCTTGGCCAACGGCTCTTGCCTTCCAACTGCCTGCGCGTCGGTAGAGCTCGATGACAATGGCCACCGTCTCCCGGTGCGTGAGCGGCGGCGGCTCGAAGGTGATCCGCATACTTCCGCATTCGACGACCGCGTGGGGGGTATTGCTCGCGTCGAAGTGAGCGGCCCTCAGCTCGGGGTCGATGCTGGCCACAACCACAATGCGATCGATTGCCGCGGGGATCGCAGCCAGGTCCGCGACGATCGTCTGCCCGTTCAGTTCGACCCTGTCCTGTGATGAGTGGTTGTAGAAGACCAAATCGTCATCGCTCCGCACCTTTCCGTCCTGGCCAAGGAGGACGGCAGACACGTCGATGCCTGTAGTCGGGGAACTGAGGGCGACGCGACACACCGCCGCGGGCAAGACGGCGTTGCCGCCTTTGGTAAGAGTCGTAGTCATGCGTGGCCTCTCACGGTGGTTCCTACATAGTGGTCTCCCTGGTCGATCCGTGCAGGCCAAACGCTGATCTCGTACGGTGAGCGCGTCCGAGACGACCATGTTTTGAGATGCCACGATGTGCGCCGGCAGCGCTGCTGCCGCCCGTCTCAGTTCCCGTCCCATTCAGGCCGTTCACGGTCGTTCAAACGAGACCAAGAGCCACTCCCACACCAGCGGCCAACCTCTCATGAACCAAGGTGGTCGGCCCCGAGTGACGTCCGAGACCCGCCAACGGTTGGAAAGCGTGCGTCCGCCCCGCGATAGGGGTGCGCGGCTGGCGCTGGCAGGTCACCTCGTGGCCATCGAGGAAGCCCGGCCGGCGGTTAGATGCCGGACGCGTCTCCGAGCCGCCCCCAAGCAGGCCGGGGATGAAGCCATCCCTTCAGAACGGGCCCCCGACTGAAGACCGTGTGCGGGGTTGCCATGCGGATATGTCAGCGATGCTTCCCTAGAGACGGCAGCCCACCAGATACCGTCCGCACACTGGTGCTTACACGCACTACAGGCAAGGGCTGCTTCGTGGCGCGAATCTGCTTCTTTTGCTTCCGGCGACGGCCTAGCTCTCTGTCGCGATCCGCTTGGGCTCTCTTGGCTGCCTGACGGGCCATAAGTTCAAGTGCGGCCTGCTGCTTCGCCATCTCCTCTTTGTGTCGCGCCATGGCTTCGGAAGCTGACTCGCCAACAGACGGTTTAGTCATGATCCCCCTGACCGCACTGCCACACCGTGCCCGCAATGGTCTGCCCCATGACCCGTCTCTGCAAGGGAAATCGCAAATTAGCCCCCTGGAGACTAGAGCTGTCGGCTCTGCTGGCAACGGGCCTGCCGATGACCGACCGTCATCGGCAGGATCGCAGCTTCCCAAGTTGATGGTGTTGAGCGGGTATCCGCGGATCGCTACTGGAGGAAGGCCGGCCGAGGGAGCGATGCGGGCCGCGGCGACAGAAGGTGGGCGACCACCCTCGGCTCGGCGGCCAGGACAGCAACGGCCTCACACTTAGTTCCCGGACCTGTCCCCCGCAGGCTTACTGCTGAGAGCTGTGCCCCATCGGCGATCAACCGGGACCAGACACCGGCTTTCTGCTTGTTGACGTAGCCAATTGGGTTGCTTTCACCGTTGGAGTAGACCGCTACAGCATGGGCGTCGTGAGGGTTATCCGGCTCAGGCACCAGGCGCAACGGCTGGCCTGGTCGCAGATCAGCTTGTCTTGCCGCCGCCTGGTAGTACGTCACACCTCGAAGGTTCGCCACGTAGAGACCGGCTCGCTGAAGCCGCCGGTCGGTTGGACCGACAAGCAGGCCCGTAGTGTCCTCACACAGGCGAAGGCCGCCTTGGTACTCAACGAGGTGGAGAAGGTGCAGGCGTCCGGGCGGTGGCACGAAGCGGTCCGCGGGCCCGTCTGACGGCACGTACAAAATTCCCCCTTCGCCGCTGAATCACCGCAGCCTTCCATGCGAGTCAACCGCGCGCGACCGGTTCGTACGAACACTGCTCTGACGAGCAAATGACATCCATCGCTGACATCAACGAGCAGAGACAGCGACGTGCCGAGGCAGCCGTGCATGGATCTAGCGCAGCCTTCTCGCACCGACGTACGGGGCAGACGGAGCCGCTCGATCGAACTCCTAATGCGGTGCTCACGCACGAGCACCCTCCCGGGCCGTCCTGGGGCCGTGGAAGGGCGCTCGATGGTGACCAACGTCGACAACTGCCGACAGCTCAGCAGCAGGTCAGAGGGGTGATCGGTTAGGCAGCCGCAGGTCACGGCCGCCCTTGATCAGTTGTGGCTGTTCAGTAGCTCAGCCCCAGCCACCGGATCGCACCCTCACCTCTACGAGCGGGAGGGGTAGGGCTGGCCTGCCCCCACAGTTGCCGGCACTTGCCACACCCATTAGAAACTCCACTGGTCTTGGCAAAGAGCCGCAGGGACCCAGTCACGCTGCTTACTCTGCGTCTATGCCGTCTAATGAGCGCATACCCAAGTACGCATGGCTTCCGTCCATGGCGGTATCTGCCTGCTCTCGCCTTTCCGAAAGATTCGCGCACAGACTGGGGGAACGGCGACAGATACTGGCAGACTTTGCATTAATGCTGGGAATGACAGTTCAAGCCCCGAAAGGCATGAGGAGAACCGACCAAGATATCCTCGACGGACTTACACTGGCCAGCGAAATCAAAATATTGACCGAGTCATCCGAATCCGCGCTACTGAAGGAGGCAAGGCGAAGAGGCATCAGTTTCCAACACATAGCACGCGCTATGGGACTTGCTAGTCGCCAGGCTGCAGAACAGCGGTACGTCAGGATCGTCCACGGCGAAAGCGAGGCCGAGAACAATCGACACGTCAGACGTCGCAATTCCCGATTCGGTCACTCCCGTGATACTCGAAACGAGTTCGAGAACCACAACATGAACTTGTTCATAGCTTTCAGGTCGAAACTACTGAACGATATGTACGAATCGTTCAGCGTGGATCATGAAGCGACGGATGCAGACTCGAGTCCGATCTCGACGGATTCATCAACTGCTGGCGAAGAACCAGAAGCCCAGTGAAAGCCGCCACCTGGTCAGGTGGCGCCATCGCACACACCAAGCCCAGCACGGCGATTTGCAGAGCCTCACTCCCCCGAAGAAGAGACACACAGTGCGACCGAAGCCGTCGCATTCCTCGCAATATCTTCGACATTCCCAACCCCTCTCGTGCGCTTTGTTTTTCGCGCATACACAGCCTGGAGAAAGGATGGCAATCCGAGAGGACACACCAGGAAGTTATCATGCGTGTTAGGTCTCAACGGGGACGTTCCACCGCAGGTCAGAGACCTGTTCCGGCGCCTAGTTCCGGCCAGAAGTGTCAACGACCCATTGACACTCCGCATGCCGCCTCGGAGGTGACCGATCGCGCTGTCCCTGCCGGCTTCTGGACTTGAGTGAGTGTCTAACTGCGTGACAACGCCGACAGACAACGGCAGACGAGCCCGGACGCCTGCGGACCATCAGTGCAGGTCACACGCGCATCAAACCAAGGCAGAGCGCCTGCCCTAGTTGCTTCGGGACGAAGAAGTCACCACGCCGAGGCTTCGTCACTACGCCTCCGCCGCCGCTACTTGCTCTGTTGGACGTCATCGGACTGCATGGCTGAGCACGGTGGGGGTGCAGCGAGGCCACGCGCGCCTGGTTGGTTGGCGCGCCCGCCGTCGTGGCTGGCTTTCTGTGGCTGAGGTTCAGGCGCTCGTCACAGGGTTCGTCTCTGCCTCGGTGTGCGATGCGTCTGCACCGGGTTGGCACAGTGTGATGGGGAGGGGAGCCCGGGTTGGTCTTCGGGCTCCCCTCCCCGTGTAGAAGGGAGGAGCGTCATCGGCAAGTGCTCTTGTGTGGACGCGTCTTCAGATGCCGTGCGGTTCGTTCATCGCCAGTAGGTGACCGCGGCTGATCGCGACGCGGAGGACGTCTCGTAGGGCCCCGGTCAGTTCCTTCGCCAGCCGTTGCTTTTCCTCCGGGGCCGCGTCCTGGTCGTCGAGCGTTTCGGAGGCTCGCTCCAGGAGCTCCGCAGCCGTGCCGAGTTGGACCGATTCGATGTTGTCCGCCAGGCGGGACATGAAGCCGTTGCGGTCGTCGGTGCTCAGGTAGCAGGGGTTTCCGCCGGGGCCCGACCACGGGAGGAGTCGCAGTTCGTCCTGTGCCGTCATCCTTGCGTCTGCCTCTCGTCGATCACGTGGTGGGTGGTGAAGACCGCGTCGATGCGATCGCCTGGGAAGGCCAGCAGTGCGGCTTCGACAACACGTCCAGCGAAGTCGGTCGCCGTGCGCGTGATGGCGAGGACCGGCAGGGTGAAGCCGATCCGAAGGGCCGATGCTTCGTCCGGCGTCGGTGGACGGGCGCAGACCGTCTCCCGGACAGCGGCCGGCGCAGGACCGAGAACGGCGAATCTCTTGGCTTCTTCTCCCTGCGTGGCTTCGCCGTCGAGCACTTCGGCCGGCACCAGGTCGCGCGGGATGTAGATCCGGGCCAGTCCGTGCGGTGACGCTCCTTCGAAGCTGAGGCACGAGAACTCGACAGCGGGACTGCCCATGGGCACGTTGAGCAAGGTCGTGAGATGTCCGTGCGCCTGGACCGTGGTGGTGCGAACGGTGACGCGCAGGGCCGTTTCGGCAGCGGTCCACGGGTCCAGGGTTCCCCAGCCACCGACGTACATGATCTTGCGGAGGGGGCGGCGGACGAAGTTGCCCTTGCCGTGGATCTTCTCGACGAGGCCTTCCCCTTGAAGTGCAGCAAGGGCGCTCCGCAGAGTCAGCGTGCTTACCTCGTACCGGGCGGCCAAGTCAGCTTCGGACGGGAGGCGTTCACCGGGCTGGATACGGCCGGTCGTGATCTGTTGTCGGAGGTCGTCGGCGATGTCGTGATGGCGAGAGGGCACGGACTCGGTCACCTCCTTCTCAGCGGCCGCACGGCGAGGAGCCGGGTGCGTGCGTGGATGGTGCGCAGCTCGCCCGACTCGAAGAGCAGTTGCTTGGCTCCCTGGGGGAGCTGGAAGAGGTCTCTCACCCGGCAGGCCCGACCGCCGAGTTGGATGACGTCGCCGCGCTGCACGGTGGCCGCGGTGACCTCGACGTTGCCGACCAGCGCGCCGCCGGGAGCCCATGCACTCATCGCTCCACCTCCGAGGGAGGGATTCGGTCGGCTGCCGGGTGGCACGGGCAGTCGCACGCTTCGTAGATCACGGGAAGGTCGGCTGGAGCCGAGGCCGGGGAGGACTCCGCGCAGGCGAGGTGCGTACCGATGCGGCAGGCGGTCGAGCGGTAGGGAACGGCTGAGGCGTCCGCGATGCGGAGGTGCCGGCGAGACGGCCTTGGGGACGTCGAGGGCATCAGCGGACCCCCGCGAGGGCCGACCACGCGTTGATCGGCAGATGGGAAGCGACGACCACCGAGCGCGTGCGCTCGCGCTTCTCCCAGGCCAGCACGTACGGGCGGACGAGTGCGATGTCATCAGCCGCGAGCGAGTACCGGCGGTCCGCGTCGGTGGAGGCCCGACTCAGGATGACCGTCAATGCGTCAGCGGACGCCGAGAAAGCGGAAGCGGTCGACGGGCAGGTAGCCGTTAAGGGGCGGCGGTGCCTGCCCTTTGCGGAGTGGCGCGCCCTGGTGAGGGATACGGCGCGGCGGATACGGTTGAGCACGCTGGTCAGCTCCTATCGCTGATGGCCCGGTCCCCCGACATCGCCCGTCGTGGGGACCGTTTTGCGTACGACCGCCCAAAGGGTGCGGCCGTTCAAGCTGGTGGCGAGGAGCCCGAACCGGTCGGCTTCAGCCACCACGTCCAGGACCTCCCGCCATAACTCGGCGGAGAGCCGGTCCGGCAGCTCCGCTTCGACCGACGCATGACGGCGGTGTTCCTCCACTCGCGCGGGAAGCCCGAGGGTGGACAGCCGTGCGGCCATGGCTGCCGCGCTGACTTCCGAAGCGGGCACAGGGCAGCCTCCGTCACTGGCGATCACTTTCAGTGAAGCTAGTTAACTAGATTAGGGCTAGTGGACTAGATTTTCCATATGTCTGAGCAGCCGCCCTATCTCCGCATCGCCGACGAACTCCGGCGCCGGATCGCGGAACACGTGTGGGAGCCGGGCGATCGCCTGCCCTCTCGCGCCCAGATCGGCCAGGAGTGCGGAGTGGGCGAGAACGTGGTCCGCCGGGCACAGGAGCTGCTGATCTCCCACGGAGTGCTGGAGGGGCGCGCCGGGTCGGGTACCTACGTCGCCGAGCCTCGACAGCGAGTGCGGGTCGTACGGTCGTCGGCTCGGGAGCACCCCAGCGAGTCGCCCTTCCGGACGGATATGAGAGCCGTGGGCAAGCACGGTGGCTGGGAAAGCCGGACGGATGCCAAGGTGCCGGCGCCTGTCGACATCGCGGCGCGGCTCGGGATCTCCGAGGGCGAGTCGTGCGTCCGGACGGCGTACGAGTTCCTGGCGGACGGCAAGCCGGTGCAGCTCTCGACGAGTTGGGAGCCGTACGACCTCACCGCGGGCTCTCTCGTCGTCCTCCCTGAGGGAGGCCCGCATGCCGGGGCCGGTGTCGTGAACCGCATGGCCGCGATTGGAGTCACCGTCAGCCACGCCGTGGAGCAGCCGGAGCCGAGGCGGGCGACCGCCGAGGAGGCGTCGCTGCTCGGCATCCAGAAGGCCGCGCTCGTTACGCACATCCGGCGGACGTACTACAGCGACCAGGGGCGGCCCGTCGAGACCGCGGACATCGTGGTGCCCGCGGCGCACTGCGAGATCGTCTACGAGATCCCGGTCAACCGCTAACAGGCTTTGCTTCCTGTGGCGGACTCGGCAGGTTGTGCCACGCGTGGCTGCACCCCTCGGCGCAGTACAGCGTCCGCCTGCGGGTGTCGGCGATGGTGAAGAGGGCGACGAGCAGGCGGAACGACTTGGTGAGTTCGTAGGTCGGGAGTTGGTCCATTCCGAAGCGCCACTTCGTCAGCATCACGGCCGGCGTGTGAGTCGGGCGAATGCCGGAACGCGTGATGCTCTCCGGCACGTCGTCCTCGCGAGCGCGGGCCTGCCCACAGAACAGTGCCAGCGCGTGCAAAACCTTCCGCTGGTCGTCCTCCGAGAGGCCTTCGAACCACTCGACACCCTCGGCCGTCGGCCTGAGGCCCTGTGCAAGTTCGTTCAGGATCACCTCGTGTGCGTACAGCACAGGCTTCCCCCCATGGTTTCGGGCTGACGCTACGCCCCAGAGCTCCCGTGAGCAGCCAGGTTTACATGACCTGATGATCCGACCCTGATGAATGCAGCGGCGGGCTCGGCAGCAAGCGGAGGCGGGCGCCTGTCGAATCCGTGTCGACGTTCGCATGCTGGGGCGTTCAGTTGAGAAATCGGAGCAGGTCAGCCCATGGGTAATACTCAACACGCGAGGCGCCTTCTAAGCGCTTGGCCGCAGGTTCGAGTCCTGCCGGGGGCGCCAGTCTCCGCCCTCCCGTTCGGGAGGGCTTTTTGCTGGTCAGAGTAGGTTTCACTCGATACGGCGACGTTCCGAACGTCTTCCCGATGATCAAGGGGGAGGGTTCGGGGCGGTTCGGCCGGCGGTGGGTTTTCGCGGGCGGCCGTGCCGAATGCGCGTCGGCGGCAGCCTCGGCCCGCGGCGGGCGGCCGGGAGGATCTCCCGCGGCTTCGGGGCACTCTTTCAAGTCAGGGAGCCGTCCCTCGACGCATCAGGACGCTGTTCCCGGACCGGCTCGGAGCAGCCGTGTCGATCGGCAGCTTGCATCACTGGTCTCCGGGAGCGGACCTCCCAGAGCTTGTCGAACGCGCGGCGGCGGGCGCGGGCTGCGGTCGGCGCGGGTCCAGTTGGGGAAGTGACGCAAGGGGCGCGCTGCTTCACGGCTGCGCGCCCCTTGCGTGTTGCCTCACGGCTGCGCGCCCCTGCGTGTTGCTCGGAGGCCGGCCCCGTCGCTGCTTCACGTCGACGGAATCGCCTGTGGCCGCGGCGGGGCCGGTCCCGGGTGGCCGCCGGGCCTCAGGCCGTCGTCGCCGTGTCCTTGGAGGGGGCCCGGCGGGAAGTCGTACCGTCCAGATGGACCACCACGCCGGTGTAGAAGCGGTTCACCGCGTCGTCGACGCTGCGGATGAAGCCCGACTCCGCGTTCCCTCGCGTGCTTCCCATGCTCTTGAGGAGGGACAGCCGGAAGCCGGTGATCTGGGACGCGGGCTCCTTGGGCAGCATGTCGGCCGGCTCGGGGCGGAGGCGTTCGAGCGTTCCCCGGGGGCCGGTCGTCTCGCCTTCGACGAGGGTCTCGACGTGAAGATCCGCCGGAGCCTCGGCCAGGCGGCGCACCAGTCGCTTCGCCCACGACAGGGGGTAGCCCTGCTCGGGTGCCGGGATCTCGATCGAGATGCGGAGCCTGCCCGTACGCAGGTCCGCGCTGATCGCCAGGACGCCGGGCGTCCCCTCGATGCGCAGCTCCGACTGAAGGCGCCCGTCGAGACAGAGCTGATCCGCGAGACGGCCGCGGAGCGCCTTCGGATCGGTTCCGCGTCTGGTGCGCTGGACCGGCAGCACCTTCTGCCCCAGTTCGCCGCCCAGCCGCAGGCAGACCTGGCGGATGAGGCGTTCCCAGCTCTCGACGACCTCCAGCGCGCGAGGGTCGCCCTGGCACAGGGTCTCGTCGTCGATTCCGTTGCGCACCGGTACCCAGGCCGGACCCATGTTCTGGAAGCCGTGGCAGCCGGAGTTCTCGTGCCGCAAGTAGTGCAGCAGCTCCTGGAGGAGCCAGGCGTGCGCCGCGTTGCCGACGCCCTCGTGCCTGATCAGCAACTGTGCCTGATGCGCGACTTCCGCCCACGACAGGTGCCACAGGGCCACCTTGTGCTTGCGTCGCTTGTCGATCTTGACCTCGACGAGCGGGCTGCCCTCCAGAGCGACATCGTTCGACAGGGTGATCACGGCCTCGTAGCCGCGGCGCGCGGCGATGTCCATGTACGCCTGGACCTGCTCGTCCTTGAGCGCGCTGCCGTTGGTCTTCGTCTCGACGAGCGCCGTCCACAGCTTGCCGGCCCGCTCGACGCGGATCACCCCGTCGGGGCGACGGGGGGTGTCTCCGTGCGGCAGGGTGACCTCGGTGAAGGTCTCCATGCGTCCGGCCGGCGCTCCGAACGCGGCGGTGAGTCTCCGGCCGAACTCGGGGACCTGAGCCATCACGGACAGCAGCACCGAGGTCGCACGCGTCTCGCGCTCCCGGTCGCTCTTGAGCGCCGACGCCGGGAAGAGCCGCGCGGCCCTCCACGACTCGTTCTCGGCCAGCGTCTTCCTGGCGGCCTGGGGCAGGGTGACCTTCTTCTTGGCCGTACGAGGTCTCGCCGCCGTCTTCGTCGGCTGCCCCTCGTCCTCGGGCTGACGAGGGGAGGGGACCGCCGCGAGGGTCTCCCGCGGCTGGGGTTCGCCCGCCGACGCCGACGCCGACGCCGACGCCGGGGCCGGGTCCGATGCCTGGGCCGGCGCCAGCGCCGCTCCCGTTGCCGGCTCGGCCGTCGTCGGGTCCGCCTGGTCGTCGCCCTCGGTCTCGTCCAGCGGCTTCTCGGCCGCCGCGTCGTCGTCGATGTCGACCCCGAAGTCCGTGGCCAGACCGGCGAGACCCACGTCGTAACCCTGGCCGACGGCGCGGAACTTCCATTCCTCCGCCCGCCTGTACAGCTCGCCGAAGATGATCGCGCTCACCGAGTCGGCGTCGTCGATGGCGAAGTTGAGGAGGTCCTCGCCTCCGCCGTCCGCCAACGCCAGTCTCACGCGGTCCAGTTCTCCGAAACGGGCGCCCTCGTAGCGGCTGGCGGCCAGGACGATCCGGTCGACTTCGGGGGAAACCGCGGTCAGGTCGAAGCTGATCCGGTCCTCGTTGCCGTCCGCCGTCGGCGTCTTGCCCAGAAGCTGCACGCTTCCGTCCGCGGCGACCGGGTTGTTGTAGAAGTAGAAGTCGGCGTCGCTGCGGACCTTGCCGTTCTCGTCCAGCAGGAGGACGGACACATCGGCGTCCCCTTCGCCGGTCGGGCTCCCCCAGCCCAGACTGACGATCACCGAATCGATGTTCTCGCTCAGTGCCGCGAGAGAAACGTTCGACCCCTTGACCATGTCGTGCATAAAGCCCCCCAGAACAGTGCAACTTGCTGTGCCTGCACCTCCATCCGGCCGTCTGGTGCCCGGCGTTGTGCGGTGATCGGTGCGCGGGCGACTGTAGTGCCCATGAACCACATCTGCAGGAGTCGCGCAGAATCCGTGTGGGAATCGTGGACGAGTCCTTAAGCTGTCCACCCTGATCAGCCCCGGAGCAGGCGAGGACCGCCGGAGCAGGCGAGGACCGCCGGAGCAGGCGAGGACCCCCGGACGAGTCCAGGGGTCCGGAGTGGAACAGCTCGCGGGCGGCGCGGCCACCTTGGCGGGACGCCGCCGTCACCTCAGCGTGTGTGACGTCCTGCCCGATTCCGCGTCGATCTCGTCGTGGGCCTTGGTCAGCAGTTGCATGGCGAGCTCGTTCAGGGCCCGCGCGCCCGCGACCTCCTCGCCGACCCTGGGCTGGTTCGAGTCGGAGGGGTGGCGGCTGGCGTATCCGTGGGCTCGTACCTCGCTGCCGTCGGGAAGTCGCAGCAGGGCGGCCGCGCGGGTGCGGTGGTCGTCCTCCTGGAATTCCATCTCGACGTGCCAGCCGACCGTGGTCCGTGCCTGCATCGCTGTCATTTGTGTCATCGCGATCACCTCCGAAGCAGCCGCCCCCGGTGAAGCCCCTAAGAAGAAGTGTGCCCCTCCGGCCGTCCTGGCACGAGGCGAGGGCACGGAGGGTCACAGGGGGTGGCGCAACCGTGGCTGTGCGGCGACCGAGGCGGGCGTCCGGTGTCCGTCGTCCGCGCGGACGGATCCGCACCGACAGGTCCGCGGACCGGCCGGCCCACCGTCCGCCACCGAGATCCGGCTCAGTCCGCTGACGCTGCCCTGTGCACGTATCTGCCCGCCCGTCGAGACCATCAGGTGAGCCGTGCCCGGCAGGCGACGCTGGTGATCGACGCCGCCGACCGGGAGAGCCGTTCCGAGAGTCGTTCCGCGCCGAACGGGCAGCCGTCGATCACACGCCCCCGCCATGGCCCCGCCCGGCGGGGGGGGGCGGGGGGCCGCGCGCCCCCCCGCGCCGCGCGGCGGGGGGGTGTGGTGTTTTTTGTGTCA
>NZ_JBHYXD010000058.1:19372-20597 GCF_042751995.1 Streptomyces sp. NPDC059371
CCCGCGGGGTTCCGCCGCGCTGTCTCGCGCCCCGCCGCCCGGGGCCCCCCGCATCACTCCCCCCGGCCCCCCCCCCCGGGGCGGGGGGGGGGCCCCCCCCCCCCCCCCCGGAGCCTCAGGTCAGTTGGTGAAGTAGATGTACTTCCAGGAGCTGTAGGTGGTGGAGTTGACGTCGTCGCCGGAGGAGCCGTTGATGTAGGCCGACCGGATCCGGACGCGCAGACCCGCCTCGTCGGAGGCGCCGAGGTCGATGACGCTCTTGCCGTTGGTGCCCAGTGCGTAGTACTTCTCGAAACCGCGGTGCCACTTGCCCTGGACGTAGACGTCGATGTCCAGTCGGTGGTGGCGGCCCGAGTAGTAGCTCATGTTGGTGGTGAACAGCGGGCCGATGTTCTTGCGGTACCAGTAGTACGTCTCGGAGCTCCCGCCGACCTTGCCCGTCTTGTAGTACTTCGTCAGCGAGGTGGAGACACTCACCTGGGCGTACGCGGTGACCTTGACCGACTTCGGGGCGGTGCGGGCGTCACCGGCGAAGACCGCGGTGACTGTGGTGTCCCGCTTCATGTCCACCACGGCGGAGATGTTTCCGCTGGAGTTGACGGTCGCCTTCTTCACCAGGACGTTGGGCTTGTCCGAGCCGAAGGGGTTGGCCCAGATTTCCACCGTGCGGTTCTTGTAGGCGGTGCCGAGGTGCGCGGTGAAGGTGACGTCCTTGTCGTACGCGTACACCGTGTCGTTGTTGTTCAGGCTCAGCGTGGTGGCGGTCCGGGAGACGGCCACCGTGTCGGAGCCCGACGCCGCGGCGCGGGTCGCGTCGCCCGCGTAGGAGACGGCGTACTTCACGTCGCCGCCCGCGGGCGGGGTGTCGGTGAAGGAGAAGGTGCCGTCCGCCTTGGTCTTCACCGAGGCCAGCGCCTTGCCCGACGGGGATTCCAGGTCCGTCCGCTTCACCGCGAGCACCGTGCCGGCCGGCAGCGCGTCGGCGTTGGCGATCTTGCCGGTGACGGTCAGCGACTTGGCACGGGTGGCCGTGGCGGGCGCGGTCGCGGTCAGCGTGGTGGTGCTGCGGGAGACGGTCACGGTCCGTGTGGTGGATGCCGGGGCGTGGCCGGTGTCGCCGGCGTAGGAGACGGTGTACTTCGCGTCGCCTTCGGCGATGGGGGTGTCGGTGAAGGTGAACGTTCCGTCGTCGGTGGTGGTGACGGGGGTCAGTTCTTTGCCTGTC
>NZ_JBHYXD010000058.1:20697-55567 GCF_042751995.1 Streptomyces sp. NPDC059371
GGCGAGTTCGCGTCGGTGCGGGTGACGGTCAGTGGCGTTCCGGCCGGGAGTGCGTCGCCGCCGCTGATCTTCCCGGTGACGGTGAGCGACTTGCCTGGGACAATCGTGGCGGGCGCGGTCACGGTCAGCGTGGTGGTGCTGCGGGAGACGGTCACGGTCCGTGTGGTGGATGTCGGGGCGTGGCTGGTGTCGCCGGCGTAGGAGACGGTGTACTTCGCGTCGCCTTCGGCGGTGGGGGTGTCGGTGAAGGTGAACGTTCCGTCGTCGGTGGTGGTGACGGGGGTCAGTTCTTTGCCTGTCGGCGAGTTCGCGTCGGTGCGGGTGACGGTCAGTGGCGTTCCGGCCGGGAGTGCGTCGCCGCCGCTGATCTTCCCGGTGACGGTGAGCGACTTGCCGGGGACAGCCGTGGCAGGCGCGGTCACCGTCACCGTGGTGGCGGCCTTGGTCGGCGCGTTCAGCGTGTTGAGGTGGTACGTGCTGCCGCTGCCGGTGACCGCGAAGAGGTGGTTGCCGTCCGGCTCCCAGGCCAGGCCGTCCGGAACCAGGGTGCCGGTACCGGTGTCGGCGAAGTCGTACTTCCGGACCGGCTGGGTGGTGCCGGGCTTGAAAACGTAGACGTCCGGTTCGTACGACCCGTCGATGCCCGCGGCGACGGTGCCGTCCGCGGCGATGTCGACGGCGTTCGGATAGGCGTCGGTCGGGTAACTGCCGACTTCCTTCAGGTCGGTGGTGGACAGCACCTGGTGCTTGTAGGGCCAGCCGCTGGCCGTGACGACCTGGCCGCCGTCGGGGGTCACCGCGAGGTCGCGCAGGTTGCTGCCGGCCTCGCCCTGGGCCATGCGCTGGGGCGCGTCCGGGCCGGAGACGTCGTACGTCGCCACGGCGGCGGGGCTGACGCCCGGCTCGGCGGCGGCCAGCACACCGGGTGCGGCCGGGTTGGACGCCAGCCGGGGCGCGTAGTACCAGCGGCTGCCGCTGTCCTGGGCCACGGCGAGGACAGGATCCGGGCCCGAGAGGTCGAGTGAGCCGATGTTGCCGTTCGTCGCGGTGCCGTAGCCGAACCACAGCTTGCCGCCGGCGCGGGCGAGGGTCGCCGGGGCGTCTGCGGTGCCGGTCGAGTAGCGCGCGGACTCGACGAGGCCCGCCGTGTCGATCGCCGCGATCTCGTCGCTGCCCGCGACGGCCACGTACAACGTCTGCGAGTCGGCCGAGAGTTCCAGGCCGTTGGCCCCGGGCAGCGAGCCGAACGTCCCGACGACGTTGCCGCTGTAGTCGGTGGCGACGACCTTGCCGCCGGCCTGGTCGCTGACGAAGACACGCTGGTGCACGCTGTCCACGACGACATCGGAGACGGAGGCGACGGGCAGGACGGCGTTGCCGTCGGCGTGGGCGGCCGTGGACCCGAGGCCCGTCAGGGCCACAGAACTGAAGAGGACGGCGAGTGCCGTCGCAGTGGAGATTCTGCGGTTGCGCAAGGTGGTTCAAACCCCCAGGAGCCGTGGAAGGCCGCGCGTCACCGGAGGTTGGAAGGTACCGGGCGCGGCATGCTTCGGATGCCTATGACATGGGTATGACAACGGACCCTTCGGAATGGTTGTGCGCCGGAAGCGGAGACTCCGGGGCTTCTTGCGTGATGACGTCCGTTCCTCGCGGGCTCGGACCCAGGTGCCGCGACTGACGGAGCAACAGGTCACGCGGCCCGCCCGGCGGCACAACCGACGGGAGCGGGGCCTTGTGGCCCGCCGTCGATGGGCTCCGGGCGAAGCCGGCGCTGTGCGGCCCGCGGTGTGCGGCCCGCGGTGTGGGGCCCGCGGTGTGGGGCCCGCGGTGTGGGGCCCGCGGTGTGCGGCCCGCAGTGTGGGGCCCGCAGTGTGTGCACCGCGATGTGTGCACCGCGGTGTGATCCGTCAGCGCTGCCGGTCCCACCCCCGGCCGAAGCCGGAAGCGGACCGGGCGGAGCGGCTGCGTCGTCAGCGGGCGCTCGTGGTGCGGATGTCGGTGACATCGCCGGACACCGGCTCCAACTCCGCGACGAGGTTGGTCCTCACGGTCGGCGATTCCCCGCCGCCGTAGGTCAGGGTGACGGCGACCTCACGGCTGTTGCCGCCCTCGCTCACCGTCCACTGGACCGGGACGTTCTGGGCCCGCAGGACACCGTCCACATTGTTCTTCTTCTCCCAGGCCTCCAGCCGCTTGGCGAAGGCGGGCGTGAGGTAGTGCGCGCGCAGTGCCTTGGACAGTGCGGCGTCCGGGCCCGCGGGGGCGTCCTTCGCGTCGACGTACGCCCCGTAGAAATCGGCGACCTGCGTCACCGAGTCACCGGTCCTGCCACTGATCGACCGCACCGCGGCGGACGCGTTCGCGGCTGCCTTGGCGGGGGCGACGCTCGTGGTGCGGATGTCGGTGATGTGGCCGGTCGGCTCCTGCTTCACGACGAGCCTGGTGGTCGTCGTCGGCGACTCCCCGCCGCCGTAGGTCAGGGTGACGGCGACCTCGAGGCCGTTGCCGCCCTCGCTCACCGTCCACCGCGCCGGGACGTTCTGGGCCCGCAGGACACCGTCCGCCTGGTTCTTCTTCTCCCAGGCCTCCAACTTCTTGGCGAGGGCGGGCGTGAGGTAGTGCGTGCGCAGTGCCTTGGACAGTGCGGTGTCCGGGCCCGCCGCGTCGTCCTTCGCGTCGATGTACGCGCCGTAGAAGTCGGCGACCTGGGTCACCACGTCACCGTTGAAGCCACTGACCGACCGCAGCGCGGCGGACGCCTTCGCGGATGCCTTGGCGGGGGCGGGGGCGGCGGCCTGTGCCGCCGCCTGCGTCGCCACACCGAGCCCGACGGCCAGGACGAGACCGGCGGCGAAGGCCGCGCGGCGGCCCGGACGGCGACGTGCGTGGGTGTTCATGCTCATGTCGTGTCTTCCTTTTCGGTTGGTGGTCCGTAGGTGGTCGCTCCCGGCCCGCGCCGGCTGTCCCGCCGAACGGGCCCGCCGACGTCTCACCACCCGTCCGCGTCCGATCCGAGGACATGCGGCCCGACCGCCCCAGGGGGCAGGAGCCGGCCGCATGTCCCCGCCCCCGGGGTCGCGGGCGGCGGGTCGTCGCAGGGACGCCGAACGCCGCACTTCGGGCACCCGGGCACAGCGATGCCCGGTACGCAGGAACAAGGCGGGAGTCGTCACCAGGCTGCTACCGGGGCCTCGGATCCACCCCGGCCGGTGCGACACCCACAGCTTCGAAGGCGCCGAGGACCCACCGCAACCACCACCGCCCAACCCGCAACGACGCAACCATCCCACCCACCCTGACCTGCGCGAACAAGCATTGCCTGGGATGCCGTACTGGGATGCGGAGACGACCTCGAGTCTCGGAGGCGACCTCTCGACATCGTCGACCGCGGGCCGGTGGGCGCCGGTGGTAGGTGATCTGACCTGGGCGTATACGATCCCCGGCCATGAAGCGTTCGATGATCGCGCTGGTCAGCGCAGGAGCAATCACGCTCGCCTCGGGCGGCTATGCCGTCGGGGCGATGCGACACGACGGCGCGTCCGAGCGCTCAGCGACGTGTGAGCAGGCCAACCAGGACTTCGAAAAGCGGGCTGAGCAGTTCCGGAAGCACAAGCAACGGAAGTCCCGCGATGCCGAGTACTCCGACTCCGTAAGTGCGAGTTGGGAGATGGAGTCGACCAAGGTGAAGATCCTCAGCCTGATCGTGGCGCAGAATCCGACCTGTTTCGGTGCCGGGACGCGTGCGACAGCGGCGTATCTGCAGCAACACCGAACTGAGGGCGAGCAGGATGCCGCCGCGTGTGAACTTGCCGCCGTCCTCTCCGAGTACTGCACGATCGCGGTCGGCTGAAGTCGACGTGCTCCTGCTGTGCCCGTTCAGCCAGGAAGCAGCGGGGAGTCACGGGCGCCGGCGGACACCGGGCACAAGAACGGACCCTGACCGATTTACCTGGTCAGGGTCCGTTCTCGCCGGCGGTGGGTGTGGGATTCGAACCCGCGCTGTCCTTGTCCAGTACTACATCGCCCAACTGCAGCTGGTGCGTCATCGCCGGATGGACGTCGGCGAGATCAGCAGGCACGTCATGGGCCGTTGCCGCAGATAGACGATCGGCACCCCAGCGGAGCGAGCCTGCTCGGCCAGGTCGGCGACCTTGTGCAGACAAGCCTCGACGTCATAGACGTCGCGCAACAAGGCAGTCTGCATGTCGATGATGAGCAGCGCGGTGTCCGGCATGCCTCGGGCTTATCCGGCTCGGATCCGCGACTTGGACAGGCCACCAGTTGCGTTGAGAACGCCAGTTGATCCCTTGCGACCGTCTATGACCTGCGAGTTTCCAAGTTCCACGGCTTCCGGCAGGTGTGATCCCGAGGCGGAGGAGGCGCTGGACGTACAACCGTTGGAGATCGGCAAGGGTCTAGCGATCGAAGGACTGTTCCCCCGGAAGACACCGTCCGTTTACCCGCGCCCCAGCAGAGGATCTCTCCATGCCGATACCCCCACACAACCGTCGCGCCTCCGGTGCCGTTGTCGCCGCCCTCGGCGCTGCCGGCCTGATCGTGCTGGCCGCGGCTCCCGCCGCCTTCGGTGATGGAACCGTATCCGAACTGGTCGTCGGAGGCATCGAGCCGATCCACGGGTTGAAACCGGGGGACACCTTCGACCTGCCGGTCACCGTGGCGAACAAGGGCGGGACCGCCGAGAAGGTGTGGGTCTCCTCCTGGGTCACCCGGGGGCTCGACTTCGTGGACGTTCCCTCCAATTGCCGTGTACAGCACGTTGGGTCCTACGACGAGCTGCCCGAACACTGGATCGCGGCGTGTGCGTTCGACCAGGCGGTGGAGCCGGGCGTCGTCTACGCGCCGGAGAAGCCTCTCCGTGTCAAGGTACTGGATCGCGCGTACCGCGACAGGCTGCGCGTGGAGGTCGGGGCCGGCGGCGCCCAGAGGGACGACGAGAACGGAGATCCGTCGGTGGCGGGGACCGCGCCGGCGGTGAAACTGGTCGAGCAACCGGCCGGGGGCGAGGGTTCCGCGAGACTTGTCAATGCGTCGGTCACCTCGGTCAACACGGCCGACTACCAGGTGACGGGTGCCGCGTTGAGGGGGCGGGTCGGTGACACGGTGGCGATGAAGGTGAAGTTCGCCAACGCCGGGCCCGCCTGGGTTCTGGAAGACGACGAAGTGGAGTCGGGCGTCCAGATCATTGTCACGCCTCCCGCCGGAACCTCGGTCGTCAAGCGCGACTACGACTGCCACGCCGAGGGCGGGAAGTATCTCTGGCCACCGCACTTCGGTATGAACATGGCCGAGGACGCCCAAATGGGCTACACCTTCAAGCTGAAGATCGACAAGCGGATCGCGGGCGCCAAGGGCTCGATCGCGCTGACCACCCAACTACGGCCGTTCGACCACAACAAGGCCAACGACAAGGCCGACATCACGCTGGACGTGACGGGCGGGGGGTCGACCGGCTCGACGGGCGGCTCGGCCGGCGGGTCGTCGTCGACCGGTGACGACGGAACGACGGCGGACGGCGGCAACCTGGCAGAGACCGGCTCCTCGACGCTGCCGATCACGGGCGCGGCTGCCGCGGCTGTGGTCACGGGTGCGGGCACGCTCCTCATCGCGCGACGCCGCCGGACCCGGAACCTGAGCTGACAACCGCCCGACGCGGCGCGCCGTACCAATCGCAGAGACCTCACCGGCCACATCGTCTGCAGTTCGTTTCGAGGAGTCTTGCACGAGGAGGCAGACGGGGGTTCTTATCCAACTCAGGCCTAGCTACTGGGTAGTGGGGTGCGCCCCACTACCCAGTAAGCACCCCAGTAGAGCGGTCCGAGAGCCCCCAACCAGCGCCTCCTGCTGGGGCCCCACTACCCCTCTGACGGACGATCGGCGCCCGAACCACCGGTCTCCGGAACCGACGACTCGTGTAACCCGAACTCATCAGCTGACACCAACGCCTGACACCAACAGTTCGGGACAACAGCGGTCAGCGTCGAACTCAGCGGATGATCGGTCGAGGACTACGGCCGGTTGACCAACGTCGCCGGCCTACTGTGATCGACCTGATAAAGATGAGGCCACATGGTCAAACTCTTTGGCCGGGGCGCGTTCGGCTACCACCACCAGTCGCCACCATCCGCGAGCGAGCGGTGCAAGTAGTCTTCCAACTCCCGTGCAGCCCACAGCCGACTGTCGGTCTCGTGGTCCCAGACGAAGATTTCCGGACGCTCGGGCGTCAGCACGAAGGCGAACTGGTCGCCACCTCCGTTGTCGCCGAAGAACAGCAACGGATCAAAGGGCATGTACAGCCCCGGGAACGCATCAGGAGCCCAGAACAGCAGGTTCTGTTCCACGATCCGATCCAAAGACCAGACGACGTCCTTCGCGTAGGCGCCGACTACCCCGTCGGTCTCCAGTAGCAGAGCTGCCAACTGGGCCGGCAAGCCTCGGCCGAGCCGCTGCTCCGCCGCAGCGAGAGCAGTCCTGTCCACAGGCGGTCGAAATGTCACGCCGGGCAGAGCCCCGGTAGCGGCTTCTTTCCACACAAGCGCAGCCTATTCGGCAGGACGAGTCATCCCGAGCGCAGGCGCCGTACAGCAGCGAAGCACAGCAACCCTCGCACCCGTGATCGATCGCCTCCAGCCTTAAGCGACCGGCTGACGTGCCCGGCAGACCTCAGCAACCGTCGCGTCCATAGTTCGGGACGAAGAGGTCGTGCCAGACGCGTGCCAGATCTTGCGGGGAACACCCAGATCACCTCAGCTTCCCAAGCTGAGGTCTCCGCCGTCGCGGTTGGTCAGTCCAGCCAGACGAGCATCGCGTCGTCCGCCCTGGCGGCAGCCTCGAAGAACCGTGTGAGGTCGTCGTACCAGGGACGCCCCCACTCCAGCGAGCCGGGCTCACTCCATCCGAGCGGATACACCTCGGCACTGGTGAGTTCAGCGGGGTCCACCCCACTGATCAGCTGGGTATAGCTGGTGCCCAGCAGAGCTTCCGCTGCGAGCCGGACCCGCTCAGGCCGCAGGCACCTCGGAGGCCCATACCCTCAGTCCTCATCCTCGGCGAACGGCTCCTCGCCGTGGATCATGTTCACAGGGAACTCGGCACGCGCCGGCAGGAAGCGAAGCATGTCCCAGGTCTTGTACGTGCTGAAGTGACGCGCTTCGGCCGGCGCAGGCTCCGACTCCTCCTCGGCATCCTGGACCTCTTCGACGAAGTCCAAAGCCCAGTCGGGATCATGGATCACTCGGTCAAGCTCAGAAGCCGTGACGCGCAGGTACTCACCGATCATGCTCATGGCCGGAGACTAGGCGAGGCCGCTGACAACGGCCGTCGGACGAGCCCGTCTCAGTTTCCGTCTCATTCAGCCTGGTTCACCGGCGTTCGACCAGGCCCCGGAGCCGATCCCAGCCTGGTGACGAGCCGCCGTCGAACGCAGGTGAACGCCCCCGAATGCAGCCCAAGCCCCCACCACCACAGTTGGAAAGCGTGCGCCCCGAGCAACCTCCTTGGGCCGCCGTGCACCGCTGCGCGGAGCAGTGCGCCTTCCAGAGAGGACATGTGGCTGGCAATCCTGCACTGGTCCGCACGACGGTCGAGACCGGGGGTGGGAGACGTGGTTCGTACGCAGTCCAGGTGTGGAGCGCTCACGGAGAAGGGCACTCGGTGTCAGCGGCTGGCGATGGTCGGTGCGTCGCGGTGCAACCTGCACCGTGGCTAGTGGTCGTCGTACACCATCGAGAAGCGCAAGGAAGCCGAGCGCAAGGCGAAGGCACGCAAGCGTCGCAAGTGACCCCAGCCTGTGTGAGGTGACATCCATGGCTGACATCAACGACAGCGGACAGCGGCGGCGCGGTGCGGTCTGACACGGTCACGGCCGCCCCGCGCAGCAGGGTGGACAGGCGGTCAGACTTAACTCCTAAAGCGGGTTTCGAGGTTCGAATCCTGCCGGGAGCGCATCGGATAGGGCCCCGGGTCGATCACGTTCCGGGGACCTTGCCGTGCAGCGCGATGATTATCTGGGGTTGCCAAGAGAACGTGCAGGTCAGCGCGAGTTCGGCCGTTCAGGCAAGTGAGTCACGTAGCGCGGTCTGATCGGTGGTCCGATTGGGTGCGAAGGGTCGGCGGAGGCTTGGGGCGGCGGGCCGTGCTGTGGGGTTGCGTGGTCACGGGGTGCCCCGGCGTCGGTGGTCCGAGGGTGGGCGGCCGGCGCCGGGGCGTTCGTCATGCCGGTGGGCAGTTACCGGGGGCCGGGACGGTGGCCGTGGTTGGCCGGTCGTGGCCTGACCTTCCGTGACCCGGCTTGCCGTGGTCGGGCTTCCCGTGACCCGGCTTGCCGTGGCCTGGGCAGGGCACGGCCCCGATCGCCACCCCGAACGGGAGGTCGCCGACGGGGATGGTGGCCACGACGGTGTTGGTGGCGGTGTTGACCACGGACACCGTGTCGGCGTTGGCGTTGGTGACGTAGGCGCGGGTGCCGTTCGGCGAAACCGCCACCTCCCGGGGCGCATCGCCGACGGGGATGGTGGCGACGACCGTGTTCGTCGCCGTTTTGATCACGGACACCGTGTCGGCGTCGGCGTTGACGACGTAGGCGCGGGTGCCGTTCGGCGACACCGCCACCCCCTGGGGCGCATCGCCGACGGGGATGGTGGCGACGACCGTGTTCGTGTTCGTCTTGATCACGGACACCGTGTCGGCGCCGAAATTGGTGACGTAGGCGCGGGTGCCGTCCGGCGAAACCGCCACCCCCAGGGGCTCAAGGCCGACGGGGACGGTGGCGACGACCGTGTCGGTCGCGGTGTTGATCACGGACACCGTGTCATCGGCGCGGTTGGTCACGTAGGCACGGGTGCCGTTCGGCGACACCGCCACTTCCCACGGCGCAGCGCCGACGGGAACCGTGACCGCCACCGTGTTCGTCGCTCTGTTGATCACCGACACCGTGTTGGCGTTGAAGTTGGTGACGTAGGCGTAGGTGCCGGGCGGCACGGCCTGGGCGGGCTGCGGGGCCACCATGGGCAGGGCCAGGCCGGCCACTACGACGAGACCTGCCCCCAGCGCCCGCAGCAACCCATCCCACCACGAGCGACGCACTCGAAGATCAGGCGGCGCCGACGACGGGAGGGTCTCCTGCGCGCCCACCCCCCTCACGGCTTGACAGATAGTCACAGCAATCCTCTCGACCGGACTGACAGAATGTGACGCATTATGACAGTTCGTCATATTCGGTACGGCGGAGACGCGCGACCGCCCCGACCATGGGCCATGGCGGTCGCCTGGACGTTCGTGCGCCCCACCGAGACCGCACCCGGTCGGGTGCCGCGACCGAACCGGAGGATCCGGGGCACGGAGGCAGGCGGCGACTGCCTGGCAACGCCGACACACCGGCAGCGAACACGAACGTTGGCAGATGGTCAGTGAACGTAGCGGGTGCCTCGCCGAGGCGCCTGTCTCGGTCAAGCTGCCGCGAGACGAAGAGGTCATCGTGCAAGGCGCCACCCATGTGCTTTTACCGTCGAGGCTTGAGCCGGTCGACCGCCGGTAGCCTGGCTCAGGCTGGCAGGGGTACGGGGAGGCACACGGTCGACCGACCCACCATCGTGGCTGACTGCCGTCGGCTGAGACTCAGACGCTCCATCGCACCGCTTCGCCAAGGGACGTCCGAGGCGAAGAGACCGTGCCATTCGCGTGCCAGATCCCGCGGGGAACCACGGGGAACAGCGGGGACTGACCCCAGAGACGTCCCGGGCTCCAGCACCACTCCGCCGCAGATCAGCGCAGCAACAGCCACCAGGAAACCTCAGCTTCCCAAGCTGATGGCTCAGCGCTGTCGTCACGGGCCGGCCGTCACGGCTTGCTCTGGTCGACGGCACCGATGGCGTGGCTGAGGCCGGTGGAGGCGGAGCGAGGCATACGCGTGCGTAGTCGGTCGGCGCACCCGCCGTCGTGGCTGACTGTCGTCGGCTGAGGTTCAAACGGGGCGTGTCGAAGACGCAGCCGTCGGTCGAGTGCGCCAGGGCTGGGCCGTCCCTGGGCCGTCCGAGGGGCGCCGAGGACGACCAATGGCGACCGACAGTGACAGACAGGCCACGGAGATCGGCGGGAGAACCCCAGGTCAGGGCCCCCCGGCGGAACGCGTTTCCCCCGAGGGGTAGCCGTCAGGCAAGATGGGGTGTATCTGCCCACTGCCGATTTCAAGCGTCCGGACGGTTTCTCTTGGCTGAGTTCATTTACACCATGCGCAAGACGCGCAAGGCGCACGGCGACAAGGTGATCCTCGACGACGTCACCCTGAGCTTCCTCCCGGGTGCGAAGATCGGTGTGGTCGGTCCGAACGGTGCCGGTAAGTCCACCGTTCTCAAGATCATGGCGGGCATCGAGCAGCCCTCCAACGGTGACGCGTTCCTGTCGCCCGGCTTCAGCGTCGGCATCCTCATGCAGGAGCCGGAGCTGGACGAGTCCAAGACGGTTCTGGAGAACGTCCAGGACGGTGCCGCCGAGCTGATGGGCAAGCTCAACCGGTTCAACGAGGTCGCCGAGCTGATGGCGACCGACTACTCGGACGCGCTCATGGAGGAGATGGGGAAGCTCCAGGACGACCTGGACCACTCCAACGCCTGGGACCTCGACGCGCAGCTCGAGCAGGCCATGGACGCGCTGGGCTGCCCGCCCGGCGACTGGCCGGTCACCAACCTCTCCGGTGGCGAGAAGCGCCGCGTTGCGCTCTGCAAGCTGCTGATCGAGGCTCCGGACCTGCTCCTCCTCGACGAGCCCACCAACCACCTCGACGCCGAGTCGGTGAACTGGCTGGAGCAGCACCTCACGAAGTACGCGGGCGCCGTCGTCGCCGTCACTCACGACCGGTACTTCCTGAACAACGTCGCCGAGTGGATCCTCGAACTGGACCGCGGCCGCGCGATTCCCTACGAGGGCAACTACTCCACGTACCTCGACAAGAAGGCCTCCCGCCTCAAGGTCGAGGGCCGCAAGGACGAGAAGCGCGCCAAGCGGCTCAAGGAAGAGCTGGAGTGGGTCCGGTCCAACGCCAAGGGCCGTCAGACCAAGTCCAAGGCCCGCCTCGCCCGTTACGAGGAGATGGCGGCCGAGGCCGACAAGATGCGGAAGCTGGACTTCGAGGAGATCCAGATCCCGCCGGGCCCGCGACTGGGCTCCATCGTCGTCGAGGTCCAGAACCTCTCCAAGGCGTTCGGCGACAAGGTCCTCATCGACGACCTGTCCTTCACCCTGCCGCGCAACGGCATCGTGGGCGTCATCGGCCCGAACGGCGCGGGCAAGACCACGCTGTTCAAGATGATCCAGGGCCTGGAGACGCCGGACACCGGCGCGATCAAGGTCGGCGAGACGGTCAAGATCAGTTACGTCGACCAGAGCCGTGCCAACATCGACCCCAAGAAGACGCTGTGGGCCGTCGTCTCCGACGAGCTCGACTACATCAACGTCGGCCAGGTCGAGATGCCGTCGCGGGCCTACGTGTCCGCCTTCGGCTTCAAGGGCCCGGACCAGCAGAAGCCCGCGGGTGTCCTCTCCGGTGGTGAGCGCAACCGGCTGAACCTGGCGCTGACCCTCAAGGAGGGCGGCAACCTGCTGCTCCTCGACGAGCCCACCAACGACCTCGACGTCGAGACCCTGTCGTCGCTCGAGAACGCGCTGCTGGAGTTCCCCGGTGCGGCCGTGGTCATCTCCCACGACCGCTGGTTCCTGGACCGGGTCGCGACGCACATCCTCGCGTACGAGGGCGAGTCGAAGTGGTACTGGTTCGAGGGCAACTTCGAGTCGTACGAGAAGAACAAGATCGAGCGGCTCGGCGCCGACGCCGTGCGCCCGCACCGCGCCACCTACAAGAAGCTGACCCGGGGCTGATCTTGCGGCACATCTACCGCTGCCCGCTGCGCTGGGCGGACATGGACGCATACGGCCACGTCAACAACGTGGTGTTCCTCCGCTACCTGGAGGAGGCTCGTATCGACTTCCTGTTCCGCCCGGAGAAGGACTTCAAGCAGGGGTCCGTGGTGGCGCGCCACGAGATCGACTACAAGCGGCAGCTCGTCCACCGGCACGCGCCGGTGGACATCGAGCTCTGGGTGACGCAGATCCGGGCGGCATCCTTCACGATCACGTACGAGGTCAAGGACCCCGACCAGGTCTACGTCACCGCCTCGACGGTGATCGTGCCGTTCGACTTCGAGCGGCAGCGCCCTCGGCGGATCACCGCCGAGGAGCGCGACTTCCTGGAGTCGTACCGCGACGACGAGGACGAGGCCGTCGCGGCATGACGGTCCTGCACCTCGCCGACGCGGGGGAGGCGGCGGATCTCGCCGCCTTCCTCTCCCGGCTCGTCCACTACGACCGTGCGGCAGCCGTGCGCCTGACGGCGCACGGCACCACGCTCGCGGTCTTCGGCCGGCCGCCGTCGTTCGAGGTCCTCGCGATCCGTACGGCACGGCTCGCCAAGCCGTACGAGCACGGGCTCGACGTCACCCTGGACGTGACCGTCTCCGCCGGTGAACTCCTGGAGTCCATCGAGGAGTCGGCGGCCACCGCCGGTGTCCCGGCCGCCGTCACCGGGCCCCCGTGGGCCGGGGTCCTGCCGCCGCGCGGCGGCTGGCGGGTGGAACCGGGCCTGCCGGGACCGGACGCCGTGCGGGCGAAGGTCGCCGAGGCGGTGGCCGAATTCCGGTCGCGCACCGAGGAGTTGGCTCCCGAGCTGCGGACCCGTGCCGAACTCGACCGGGTCGGGCGGGAGATATGGTCCCGGCCGATCGGCGACACGGGGCTTCCCGTGCGGGCCGCGCACGCCGCGCAGGCCCTGGGATTCCTGCGGCCCGCGCCGCCCGCGCCCGTCACTGTGGACGCGTCCGTCTCCGCCGAGGGGCAGACCGAGGGGCAGGCTGAGGGACAGGCCGAGGGGCAGACCGAAGGGCAGCTCCCGCCGCGCGGCAGTCCGTTGACGCTGTACTCGTCCGGCGCGTGGCTGCGTCTGCGGACGCCGTTCGGGTCGGTCGCCGTCCGCCGGGCGGGACTCGGCTCGCTGGGCGTCAGCGTCAACTGACCCCTGCGTTCGACCGGCGGTCAGCCCGCCGTGTTCACCATCGACGCGGCCGCGTACGTCAGGTAGTTCCACAGCGTGTGCGCGTGCTCCTCGGAGAGGCCGAGCTCGTCGACGGCCACCCGCATGTGCTTCAGCCACGCGTCGTGCGCCGCCTGGTCGACCTTGAACGGGGCGTGCCGCATCCGCAGCCGGGGGTGGCCGCGGTTGTCGCTGTACGTCGTCGGGCCGCCCCAGTACTGGATCAGGAACAGCGTGAGGCGCTCCTCGGCCGGGCCCAGATCCTCCTCCGGATACATGGGCTTCAGCAGCGGATCCCCGGCGACACCCTCGTAGAAACGGTGTACGAGGCGCCGGAAGGTCTCCTCGCCGCCGACCTGCTCGTAGAAGGTCTGCTCCTGAAGCGTGCCGCGCCGAATCTCTTTCACGCCCCCATGTTCTCAGACGGGGCGACCGAGGACTCCGGGCTTAGGACCACTCCCGTTCCGGACGGCGCGGGGAGGGGTTCGGGACGGCCGGTGCGGGGAGAGGTCCGGGACCGCCGGTGCGGGCGCTCGCCTCGCGGGCCGTTCGGCAGCACAGTGGAGGTATGGGCGCGCACGCTCTCGAAGAATCCGGCCCCGACGACCTCGCCGCCTCGGCGCGGGCGTCCCTGGTACGCGAGATCGAGCGGAGCGGGGCCTGGGAGAGCGATCCCGTCTGGCGTGAGGCCTTCGAGGCCGTACCGCGCCATCTGTTCGTGCCGTACTACTACCTCGGCGTGGTCGGCGGCTACGAGCGCCTGTGGGGCGAGGACCCGGACCCCCGGGTCCGGGACCGCTGGCTGCGCGGCGCGTACGGGGACGCCCCGCTGGCCACCCGGGTACGGGACGGGGAACTCGTCTCCTCCAGCAGCCAGCCGTCGCTGATGGCGAAGATGCTGGCCGAGCTGGAGGTACGGGACGGGGACGCCGTCCTGGAGATCGGCGCCGGAACCGGCTACAACGCGGCGCTGCTCGCGTACCGTCTCGGCGACGGCCTGGTCACCACGGTCGACCTCGACATGGAGATCACGGAGGCGGCGCGGCAGCATCTGGCCGTCGCCGGGTACCACCCGACCGTCGTCACCGGGGACGGAGCACGCGGGGTCCCCGGGCGCGCTCCCTTCGACCGGATCATCGCCACCTGCACCCTGACCACGATCCCGCGCCCCTGGCTGGTCCAGTCACGCCCCGGAGCCCGCGTCCTCGCGCCGCTGGCCACCGGCCTGATCACACTGGAGGTACGGAACTCCGGTCATGCCGAGGGACGCTTCCTGCACACGTCCGCCTTCTTCGTGCCGCTGCGCGGTGCCACCCGGCCCGGACCGGAGCCGGAGCCGGCCCGGGCCGTCGGGGTGCCGCGCCGGGCCCGCGGCCACGATCTGTTCCGTTTCCTGCTCGCCCTGACGGCGGGCCGCCTGGACCCGCACGACGCCTACGCGCTGTGGGAGCGCGAGGGACAGCCGCAGCGCGAGCGGTACGGGGTCACGGTCGGCGAGGACGGCGCCCGGGCCTGGCTGGACGACCCCGGGGGGCCGTACACCTGGCCGCTGCCCTGAGCACTTCCGAGCTGCTCCGGACCGCCGAGCGCGTCCCGTGCCGGAACTCAGCCGCGCCGGATCGTGATCGTCGTCCAGGCGCCCACGTGCACCCGGTCGCCGTCCTGCAGCGGCACCGGCACGAACGGCTGGATGGGCTCCTCGCCGCCGTTGACCGTGGTCCCGTTCGTCGAGTTCTGGTCGACGACCGCCCAGGTGCTGTCCGGCTGCTGGACCAGCACCGCGTGCTGGTGCGAGACGCCCGGGTCCTCCGGCGGCACCGACAGGTCGATGTCCGGGGACTCGCCGGTGGAGTGCCGGCGGCGGCCGATGCTGATCTGGTTGCCGAGGAGCGGACGCTGCAGTTCCGGCGAGTACGCGGGCAGGTTCAGGCCCGCGGCCTCGGGTCCGGAGCGCTGCATCATCGCCATGAAGTACTCGCGGTCCGGCGCGATGGTCGCGCTCCAGGACAGCGACTGCTGCTGCTGCTGCTGTGGCGGCGGCTGCTGGTGGTAGCCGGGACCGGGCGGAGCCTGGGTGGCGCCGGGCTGCGGGTAGCCGTAGCCGCCACCCTGGGCCGGGCCGCCCTGAGCGCTCGGGCCGCCCTGGCCGCCGGGCATGCCGGACGACGGCGGGGGGATCACCCAGTCGTCGTCACCGCCGCCGAAAGCCTGGCCGCCGGGCTGCGGGCCGCCCTGTCGCGGCGGTCCGCCCTGGGTGTAGGGCGGCGGGGAGGGCTGCTGGGTGTAGGCCTGCTGCGGGGCGCCGGGACCGCCGGGCGCGGACGGCGCCGCCTGCCGCGACGGGTCGCCGAAGCCCGGGTCGCCGAAGCCCTGGTCGCCGAAGCCCTGAGGGCCGCCGTACGGCTGGGCCCCCGGGCCCGGCGGGATCGGTTCGGCGGGCCGGTTCATCTGTGAGGGCCGCGAGCTCTGGTACTCGAACGGGTCGTGACCGGAGCCACCGGGACCCGGACCGCCCGGCTGCCCCTGTCCGGGCTGCGGGAAGCGCGGCCCCGGATTCTGGCCGCCGGGAACACCCGGACCACCAGGTCCGCCGTACGGCGACTGCGCGCCGGGAACACCGGGAGCACCGGGAATACCGGGAACGCCGGGGCCGCCCGCCGCGCCGGCCGGCGGACGCGGTGCCGCCGGTGTGTACGAGGTCGCCGTGTTCGTCAGGAAGTTCCACCGGCACTCCTCGCAGAACGGCGCCGCGCCCTCACGGGGCGTGCGGCACTGCGGGCAGAGCTCGGCGCCCGGGTCCGGCACACCGGAACGGCCGCCGGGCGCGGGCGGCGGCGAACCGGGCGCCGGGTAGCTGTAACCGCCGCCGGGCGGCGGCGGGGGAGGGAGCGGGGGAACACCGGCCATGCGGTGACCGCAGACCTCGCACCAATCGTCGGAATTCGACTGGTGTCCGTTCGGGCATGTCGGCATGTCGGTCCTTCCCCCTTCCCTTTTCCGGTCGTCATGACCGGGTTTCTCCGGATCCCAGCGGGAACCGGGCTCGCTGCTTCCCACTACTTCTTTACACGAACAGTCTTTGTGGACCGTGTCTCGAGGGTCATCTCGTCGGCCTCCGCGACACGCGCTTTCAATCGCACAGTACCTGCCGCGACGTCGACGACGTCCACCACCTTCGCGAGCAGTTTCGCAGTATCGGCGTTTCCGGAGGTTCCGGCGAGTTGAACGGCCCGTCCCAGCTTGGCCGTTGCTCCATCGACATCTCCCGCTTTGCGAAGGTCGAGTCCCTGTTGGATGACTTGTGCCAGTTCGGCCTGACCCGTGTAGTGCGCGACCTGCGGGTTGATGGTCGTCGAGGCGGCCATGTCGTCGGTCCACACGGCCCGTACGAGCCCCTGCGCGCCGAGGTTCTGCACGCTGCCGTCGCTGTGCGGGATCACCAGCGAGACACGGGCGGCGAGCATCTCCTGGCCGATCCCGGCCGTCGGGACCTGGACGCACACGTGGTAGTCGCGGGACTCGTCGCCCCAGGAGCCGGTCGGGTAGTCGCCCGCGCGGGGGCCGGCGTCGGTGCGTCGGTCCGTCAGTTCCTCGACCGTGGGCGCCACTTGCTTGACGAACTTGATCTCGGTGCCGACCGGCGTCCACACCCGCAGGGCCACGTCGGCGACCTCCTTGCCCATGGCCGTCTCCATCATGTGCGTGAAGTCGGCGGCGAGGGCCGCGGGGTCGGCGACGATGTCGGCGGTGCCGAGCAGCGCCGAGGCGATCCCGGTGACCTCCTTGACCTCCCAGTCGGTGCCGACTCCGCGTGCGTCGCAGGTGAAGCGTCCGGCACAGGAGTCCAGCGCGGCCCGCAGGTCCTCGGGCGACTCGTGCTCGTTGCGGCCGTCGGTCAGCAGGATGCCGTGCCGGATCGCCACCTCCGCGGAGGACAGCAGCCGGTCGGCCAGCCGCAGCCAGGTGCCGATCGCCGTGCCGCCGCCCGCGCTCAGCTTGCGCAGCGCCTGCTTGGCCTGGTCGCGGGTGGACGCGTCCGCCACGGCGAGCCGTCCGTTGCCCGGATAGACCTCCTTGGCGACGTGTGTGCCGCCGATCACGGCGAAGTGGACCCCGTCGCGCAGGGTGTCGATCGCCGCGGCCGTCGCGTCGCGGGCGTTGCGCATCTTGGCCGGCGGGTAGTCCATCGAGCCCGAACAGTCGACCATGATCGCCACGGCGGCGTCCGGTCCCTGGCCCGCCGTGTACAGGTGCGGCGCCGCGACCGCGCTTCCGATGGTGCCGCCGCCGGTGGCGCTCACCGTGACGATCGCGTTGACCTCGCGGCCGCCCTCCGGCAGGTACTCGTTCTGGTACACGTCGACCGAGAACTGCGGCACGTTCGACTTCGAGAAATTGGCCATGCCTTCTCTGTCCCCCTTGGGCCTCCGCCCCCTGCGGAGGTGCTGACTGTGTGCGGACCGGTCCCCTCCGGTCCGCGGCCGCCGCCGTTCGTTCGCGGCCTCAGGCCGATCCTGCCCCCTGGGAGGGGGCGGGGAACGGCAGGACGGCCACTGTTACGTTGTCGTGGCCCCCGCCGTCCAGGGCGTGGCCGACCAGGACCCGGGCGCTGTGCAGCGGCCTCTCGGCGGCGTCGAGGGGAACGGCCTCGGCCATCTCCTCCGCCGTCTCCGCGTAGTTCCACAGTCCGTCGGAGCACACCACGACCACACCGGGCCGGTCCGGCTTGAACGAGACGGTGTGCGGCTCCAGTTCGTAGGCGTCGGCGCCGAGCCAGCCGGTGATCGCGTGGGCGCGCTCGTCGGCGTACGCCTCCGCCTCGTTCATCAGGCCCGCGGCGACCATCTGCGCGGCCCACGAGTCGTCCTCGGTGAGCCGCGCGGGCGTCGAGGAGCGGTCCACGGGAACCCAGTAGACGCGGCTGTCGCCGACCCAGCCGACGATCAGCAGGGAGGGCGTCACGAGGGCGCCGACGATGGTGCAGGCGGGCGCGTTCACGTGCGGCGCGTGCTCGGCCTGCGCGGTGGACGGGCCGGTCAGCGCGTTGACGGCCTCCGAGGCCGCGACGATCGCCTCGTGCATGGCCTGCTGCGGATGTGTGCCCAGCGGGAGAGCCGCGAGGAGCGACTCGTTGGCCGCGTGGGAGGCGGCGAGCGACGCCTCGTCGGGACGGGTCGCGGAGGAGACCCCGTCGCAGACGATCGCCACGACCGCGGGGGAGCCGTCGGGCAGCGCGGTCGAGGAGACCGCGAACGCGTCCTCGTTGCGGTGGTGGCGCAGACCCCGGTCGCTGACCGCGGCGACCGCGCCCAGCTCCTGCTCCATGTGGTCCCGTTCCCGTGGCTGCGCGTGCCCGCAGTTCTCGCAGTAGCCGTCGGTGTCCACCTGGCCCGCACGGCAGGCCACGCACAGCTTGGCGCCCGCGGCGGGAACCGGGAGGTCGCCGGTGCGGGGATCGGCGGGGACCTCCCGGTCCGGGCCGCCGGCCGGAGGGGCGAGCGGGTACTCGTCGGGCTCCGAGGGCCGGTCGAACCGTACGCCCGAGGGCTGCCCGGCGGGCCGCCTGGCGGCGGACGGCCGGACGGCCGCGGGGTCCCCCTCCGGGTGCTCCGGGTGCTCCGGGTGCTCCGGGTGCTCCGGGTGTTCAGCGTGTGCAGGATGGGGCAGTTCGGAACCACCCGAATCGGTGCCCGGGATGTCGGCGGCGCGGTGCACCGGCGCGGGCGTGTCCGTACTGCCGGTCTGCCGCGGCCGTGGCCAGTCCACGGACGGGGCGCCCGGCGGCAGGTCGGGCGACGTGCCGTTCATGGCGATCGTGGGGTGGTCCCGCGGCGGTGCGGCCACCGTCGACAGGTCGTAGCCGCACGCACCGCAGAAGCGGTCGGCCGCGTCCAGCGGCTCCTCGCAACTGGGGCACCGCGAAAGGGCCGTCGGCTGGGGCATCTGGGACATCAATCACACCCACGTCCGGGGGCGGTAACGGTTTGCGCGTTCCACCAGGTCGATCCTCTCCTCGCCGCCCCGCGCGAGCCGGGCCAGCGTCCGGTACGAACGTTCGAGGCCGAAACGGAGGCCACGTTCGTCCAACTCACTGCCGAGCAGCGCGGTTCCGCCTCCGGAAGCCGGAGCGGAACCCTGGCTACCGGAGAGTACCCAGTCCAGCGCGCAGCCGAGGACCTCCGTCGACAACTGCTCGCGGCGCACCGCGTCCAGACCGAATCCGTCGAGCGCCTCCACCTGCCCGGCGGCGGCCGTCAGCTCGTCGAGGAACGGCGCCGCCGTGTCCGTGACCGGCCGCTGCCGCAGCCGCGCCCGCACGGCGGCGACGCGCGCCGCCGTGTAGTGGATCGACGACTCCGGCACGGATTCCAGGGTGCGTACGGCACCACGGCGGTCCCCCGCCGCGAGCTGCACCCTGGCCAGCCCGAACGCCGCGCTCACGTAGCTGGGGTCGGTCGTCCACACCAGCCGGTAGTACTCGGCGGCGTTGTCGAGCTGGCCGAGCACCTCCGCGCACACACCGAGGGCCAGCTTGGGCGCGGGCTCGCCGGGGAAGGCGTCGTAGACCGCGTCGAAGGACAGCGCCGCGATCTCGTTCTCGCCGGTCGCCAGCGCCGTGACACCGCGGTACCAGACCACCCGCCAGTCGTCCGGGTGATCGGCCTCCAGCGCGTCGACGGCCGAGCCGGCGCCGCCGAGTTCACCCATCTCCAGACGGGCCCGCAGTTCCCGCAGCCGCAGCTCCGGCGAAGCGGTGGGCGCGGCCCGCAGCGCGGCGATCAGCTCCGCGGGCGCGGACGCCATGAGCCCCGCGAGGAAACCGGCGTTCGGGTCGCCCGGGTCCACCCGCGGCACCGGCAGGGCGAGCGCGGTGGCCGCGGCCGGGACGGGTCTGACCAGGGCGGCGGAGGCCGGCGGACCGGGCGGCAGCGGCCGGCCCCCGTTCACCGCCGCGGGCGGCCGGGACGCGCCCTTCTTCCCGCGTACGGGGACCATGCGGGCCCCCAGCCGCGAGACGTCCGCGGCGGCCTTCCCGAACAGCTCGGTGTCGGTGACCCTGGTCTCGGGTCCGAACAGCGTCGACAGCGCGGGCCGCGCCCGCCCCGTCTGGAGCGAGACGACCTCGCGCAGCACGCCCGTGAGCTGCTCGGACATCTCCTGCGCCGAGGCGAACCGGCGGGCCGGGTCGGGGTCGGTGGCCCGGACGAGCAGCCGGTAGAACGACTCGTACTGCCGGAAGACCTCGATGTTGTCGGGGTCGGGCAGGGAGTCCACGAAGACGTTCGTGTAGCCCTGGAAGTCGAAGGCGAGGACGGCGAGCGTACGCGCGACGGTGTAGAGGTCGGAGGCGACCGAGGGGCCCACCTCGGCCACCTCGGGGGCCTGGTAGCCCACCGTGCCGTAGATGGCCGACTCGTCGTCGTCCATCCTGCGCACCGCGCCCATGTCGATCAGCTTGAGCTGGTCCTCGGTCTGGATCGCGTTGTCGACCTTGAAGTCGCAGTACAGCAGGTTGCGGCTGTGCAGATGGCCGAGGGCCTCCAGGGCCTCTATGCCGTACGCGCAGGCCTGCTCCACCGGCAGCGGATCGCGCTTGCCGTCCGGGGTGCGGCGCCCGTTGGCGAGCTCCTTCAGCGACTTGCCGCCCACGTACTCCATGACGATGTACCCGTCCAGCGAACCCGTCCGCTGGTCGAGGTGCTCGACGAAGTTGTAGATCCGCACGATGTTGGCGTGCTCGATCTCCGCGAGGAAGCGCCGCTCGGAGATCGCGGCCGCCATCGCGTCCTGGTCGCCCGTGTCGAGCAGACCCTTGAGGACCACCCAGCGGTCGGACACCGCGCGGTCGACGGCGAGATACACCCAGCCGAGCCCGCCGTGCGCCAGACAGCCCATCACCTCGTACTGGCCGTGCACCACGTCACCGGTGCGCAGCTTCGGCACGAAGGAGTACGGGTGGCCGCACTTCGTGCAGAACCCCTCGGTGCGGCCGGGCCGGTCACCGCGCGAACGCCCCACCGGGGCACCGCAGTCGGAGCGCGAACAGAACCGTTTGCGCTCGGGCACCTCCGGGTTCTCCAGCACCATCTCGCGCGGATCGGGCCGCGGGACGCCCGGCACCTCGACGAGCCCGGCGCCGAGCCTGCCCCGCCCGGAGGAGGCCGTGGACGAACCGGAGCTGCGCACCGACACCGACCGGCCCGTCGACCGGCCCGACAACGACCGCGACAGCCGTCCGGAGACCGAGCGCCGCGACTGCGAGGAGCGCGACGTACGCGTACTGGAGCGTGAACCGCCGCGCACACTGCCGCTGTCGGAGCCGCCCGCGCCGCGCGCGGAGGAGCCGGACGACGCCGAACCCGCCACACCTGAACCGGGCTTCGGCACGCTTCCGGGCCGGGTGGACCCCGGTGTCGGTTCGGCGGGGGCGAGGCCGCAGGTGTCGCAGTACAGCTCGCCGCCTCCCATGTCCTCGTACGACCCGTCGCAACCGGGCCGGCCGCACGTTCGCTCACTCACCGGCTGCTCGCTCACACCGCATCCCCTTCAACGCTCACGCGTCGGGCCCCCTCCGGTCCACACGGTCATGAGGACCGCCCTGCTCCGGCACCTGCGGGCTCAGCACCTCGGCCGCCGCCCGCTGATAGCGCAGGACCGCCTCCCCCGCCACCCGCAGATCACAGGGAGCGCTCCACAGCATGCGCCGGGCCGCGTCGTAGCGCTCCACGAGGAACGGGTCCTCGGCGAAGCCGAGCCGGGCGACCTTCGCCTTGTACGCGTCGAGGCGGCCGCGCAGCTCGGCGCGGACCGCCAGCGGCTGGGTGACCGCCGTCAACGACTCGCGGGCGCGCAGCAGTTCGTCCTCGGCCTTCTCCTCCAGCGCCTCCAGCAGCGGCGAGAGGCGGTGCCACTGCGCGTGCCTGCGGTACTCCGCGGCCGTCGCGAGCTGCTCATGGAGCGCCGTCGGCGGACCGCTGACGGCCGGCACCTCGGACGCGGCGATCTTCGCGAGGACCTCGCCGCGGGCACTGCGCGCCTCGGCGAGCGTGCGGTCCGCGCGGCTGAGCACGTCCCGCAGCTTCACCAGCCGCGCCTCGGCGTCCTGGCGCACCGTCAGGACCGCGTCGATCTCCCGGCGCACCTCCTCCAGGGCACGTGCCTCGCGGTCGTACGCCGTCGTGTCCGGACGGCCGCCGCCCGGCGCCGAACTCCCCTGGGCGGGAACCCAGAAGTCGAGCGGGTCGGAGACCACACGCTCGCGCAGGGCGGTCAGGGTCCGGGTGATGCGCTCCAGATCGTCGCCCGAGGGGTGCTCGCCGGGGCGCACGCCCACGGAGTGCGCGAGCGCCCGGGTGCGCTGGAGCTCCGCGGCCAGTAAATCTATGCGGGCGGGCAGCGCGGACCACACGGCGTCCGCGGTCACGACCATGTCGAGCGAGGCCGCGTACAGCTCGTTCATCCGGTCCACCAGGCCCGCCAGCGAGAACCGCTCGCTGAGCTTGCCGGTGCCGGCCAGGGTCGGCGCGTTCGCGGTGGCCGTGGTGGAACCGGCGACCGTGATGCCCGAACCGCGCAGCAGCTCGGTCAGCTCGACCAGGTCCTCACGGCTGGACCAGCGCCTGCGGGAGCGGATCTCGCGAGCGGAGCGCAGGGCGTCCGCGTACGCGTCGAAGTACGCCCACAGCAAGGTGATCGACGCATCCGCGGATGCCCAGCGCTCCTTGGTCGTGCCGGTGAGTTCGGCGCCTTCCAGGAGTCTGCGGCCCGCGTGGTCCTGCAGGGCCAGGAGCGAGGTCTCGATGGCCTCGTGCTCCGCGCCCAGGCGCGCCAGCGCACGGTCCGCCTCGTCCCGGTCCATCACCGGCCCGGGGGGTCCCGTGACGCCCATCGATCACCTCTCGTTCTCGTGCGTTCCCGGCGGCTCGGTGTGCGCCGCCGGGCAACTCTCCAGTCGTATCAGGTCGTTTGCTTGTACCGGGCGACCGGCGGGTCCTCCGAGGGGGAGTCGGGCCCGAGGGTCGGAGCGAGCCACTTGTCGTACGACTGCCGCCAGCCGCCCTTGACGTAGTCGGCGAGGATCCGGTTGACCCGGCGTACCAGGTCGTCGTCCGAACCCTTCTTCATCGCCACGCCGTAGAACTCGGTGGTGAAGGTGCCGCCCTTGAGCGCGACCGTGGGGTCCTGGGCGGCCTGGCTCGCGGCGAGCGCCCCGTCGGTCACCACCGCGTCGGCCTCACCGAGCTGGAGCCGCACCAGGCAGTCGAGCTGGTTGGGCACGGGAGGGGAGACCTTGGCACCGGAGGCGAGCCGGCCCGCCTTCCGGTCGGCCGTCAGTCGTTCGTAGGCGGTGGAGCTTGACGCCGAGCAGATCCTCTTGCCGGCCAGGCTCTTGTCGTACCCCGTGACGGAGGACTGTGCCGGGGCCAGCACCTGCTGGCCGGTCTTGAAGTAGGGCGCGGAGAACGCGACATGCCGGAGGCGGTCGCAGTTGATCGTCATGGTGCGGACGACCATGTCGACCTTGCCCTGCTGGATCGCGGGGATGCGCTGGCTGGTCGGAATCGCCCGGAACTGGACGGCGTCCGGGTCGCCCAGGATGTCCTTGGCGATCGCGTGGACCAGGTCGATGTCGAAGCCCTCCAGGTTGCTGCCGGCCTCCGGGTTGTTCGGGTCGCGGTAGCCCCAGTGGTAGCTGTTCTGGTCGACGCCGACGATCAGCCGCCGGTCCGTGCGGTTCTTGATGGCCTCGATCGTCGGCCCGTCCGCGCCCGAGGGGGCGGGACTCCGGTTCTGCGGATCGGTGCACTGCGTGGCCCTGGCCTGGGCACCCCGGGCCACGCCCTGTCCTCCGGCACCCGTGACGCCGTCCCCGCGCGCGGAGTTCGGCAGCAGCAGCGCGAGGACCAGAGCCGTCGCACAGGCGAGCGCCATCGCGCCCACGCCGCCCCAGCCCTTCAGGCTCGCCCTCAGACGTCGTGCGTTCATCGCCGCTCCCCCTCTCACCGGTACTCCGAAAGCCTGCGGCCGATCCCGAGCACCGCGCCCGCGGCGGCCAGCACGGCGAGGACCGCGGCGCCGAGCGGGAGGCCGGTCATGGCGTCCAGGCCGCCGCCCGCGGCCCGCTGGAACTCGTCCTGCTCGTGCGTGAGCGCGATCCCCAGGTTCTTGTCGACGCCGTCGAAGCACTCACCCGTGGGCTTCTTGTCGGGGGAGCCGATGACCCGGTCCAGCGCGAGCTGGTACTCGCCGTCGTTGTCGGCCCTGCGGGCCTCCGCGTGACGCTGCTTCCAGACCTTCATGTTGGCGGTCGCGGCCTCGACGGGCTGCTCGCCCGAGCGGTCGTTCGCGAGGTCCGCCGCCACGGCGAGGCCCTTGGTGAGCGTCTTCATGTCCTGGTCGAAGCCGTAGTCGTACAGGTCGACCGTCGTCTTGTCGGCCAGGGTTTTGGTCTCGGCGCCCCGGCTGACCAGGGTGAGGTTCTCGTTGCCCCGCGCCTTCAGGGACGCGATCTGCGCGTCGTGCAGCACGTTCAGGGAGCGGACCCCGTGGTCGTACGACTCGTTCAGTCCGGACCGGGCGACCGTGTGGCCGACGGTGAGCCACAGCAGCACGACCAGCGACGCCGCGGTGGCGGCGGCCATGCCCTGGTTCAGCACCCGGTTCGTACGGTGGTAGTTGCGCCGCTGGGCCCAGGCGAGGGCGCCGAGCGCGACGGCTCCGAGCGCGATCGCGGCCCACGGGTAGGGCTTCGCGTCGGCGTAGTCGGCGTTCAGCCGCCGGTTCTCACTCTTGTAGAGCTGCTCGGCCTTCGGGAGCATCTCGTGCTGCATCGTGTCGTTCGCGTACCGCAGATACGCGCCGCCCAGCGGGTAGCCCTGCCGGTTGTTGGCGCGGGCCCGCTCGATCAGGCCCTTGTACTCGGGCAGCAGCTCGTTGAGCCGGGAGATCGTCCTGGCCGCGGGGGAGCCGGGCTCGGAGCTGTTGGCCGCGGTGATCAGCTTCGCGGCCGCCGTCCTGATGTCCTCCTCGTAGCGGTCGCGGGTCGCCTTCGACTCCTGGCCACCCGCCAGGAAGCCGCTGGAGGCGGCGGTGTTGGCGTCGGCGAGCGAGCGGTAGATGTCCGCGGCGCTCGCGCTCAGCGGCTGGCTGCTGTGCAGCACGTTGTCCGCGGCGGCCGAACGCTCCGTCATCTGCCAGGCGGTGACCGAGCCGAACGCGACGACCAGCAGGGCGAGGAGGGCGCCGATGATCCGCAGCCGCCCCGGCTCCGTCGTCGCCGCGGCGCGCAGCCGGTCCACACCCTCCGCCCACGCGGTGCGCCGCGGTGCCGCGCCGGGAGCCGGGGGAGAGACCGGCGGGGTGCCGAACCCGCCCTGGGCCAGGGGAGATCCGCCCGGCGGCCGGGGAGGCCCGGACTGGGCCGGCACGGCCGGCATCGTGGGCGCGCCCTGCCCCGGTGGCGCCGCGCTGCCCTTCGGCGGGTGTGTCACTGTCGACCTCCCCCATGGTCATCCGCTCGGGCACGCTCACCGCGGACGCGGTGGGCGCGGCCGGCCGGTGTACGTGCACGGCGGCAAGTATCGCCGCCCTTACCGGCATCCGCACAGGCCTTGCCTGGATCTTGTTCGGATCACGGCGCAGCACGATTTCCCCGCGCCACCCCCCTTCTCATGAACACGTGTTCCGGATCGGTTTGGTTCCCGCCCCTCCGCGCCAGGTCATGGCGGTCCCGGAGCCCCGGGCGCCGCCCCCGGCGCCCGGGCCCCGCGGGCCTCCTCAGTCCCGTTCGTAGAACGCCCGCACGCGCGCGTGGATCTCGCCCGCGGCCCGGACGTGGTCCAGGCCCAGGAGCGCGGCGCCCAGGACCGGCGGGGCGGTGACGACGCGGGGGACCGCCTTGGGCGCGCGGACGGCCAGGAGTTCGCGGATCCGGTCGTCGAGCCGGGGATGCCGGGCGGCGAGGATGCTGCCGCCGAGGAGGACCGGGGTCTCCTCGGCGAGCAGACCGAGGCGGTCCAGGGCCACCGTCGCCATCGCGACCACCTCGTCCGCGAGACGGTCGACGAGCGCGCGGGCCACCGGGTCGCCGTCCGCCGCCGTGGCGAACAGGACCGGGGTCAGCTCGTGGCGCCGCGCGTTCGGGATGTGCTCCAGGTGCAGTGCCTCGATGAGCGTGTACATGGAGTCCAGGCCGAAGTGCGCGGGCAGGGTGCGGGCCAGCGCGGTCTCCCCGCCCCGGCCGTCCTCGGCCCGTGCCGCGTGCCACAGGGCCTCCTCCGCCAGACCCCAGCCGCCGCCCCAGTCGCCGGAGATGCGGCCGATGGCGGGGAAACGGGCGGTGCGGCCGTCGGGCCGCATGCCGACACAGTTGATGCCGGCCCCGCAGACCACGGCGACACCGCGCGGCTCGGCGATCCCGGCCCGCAGGATCGCGAAGGTGTCGTTGCGCACCTCCACCCCCGCGCCCCACGCGCGCGCGTGCAGCGCGGCGGCCAACTGCTTCTCCTCCACCGGCAGATCGGCGTTGGCGAGACAGGCGGAGACATGGGCCACCGAGGTGACGCCCGCCTCGTCGAAGGCCCGTCGCACGGCGTCGGCGACGGCGTCCACCGCCGTCTCGACGCCGACGGCGGGGGGCCGGAACCCGCCCCCGCGCGCGGTGCCCGCCACCGTGCCGTCCGCGGCCACCACGGCGACGTCGGTCTTGCTGTTCCCCGCGTCGATGGCCAGCACGAGACCCGCGGGACCGGACCCGGCGGCCGTCCCGGCACCGGTTTCGGTTGACGTCATGCCCACGCGAGGTGCTCCCGGTTGTGCGCGATCAACTGGTCGGTCAGGGTGTCGGCCAGGGCGTACTGGCCGACCAGGGGGTGGGCGAGCAGCGCCCGGAAGACCCGGTCGCGCCCGCCGCGCAGGGCGGCGTCGAGGGCGAGATCCTCGTACGCGGTCACGTTCGCCATGAGTCCCGCGTAGAGCGGGTCGACGGCCGGCACCGGCAGCGGGGCGGTCCCCTTGGCGCCGACCGCGGCCTGCACCTCGATCACGGCGTCGTCCGGCAGGAACGGCAGGGTTCCCCGGTTGTACGTGTTCACCACCTGGTAGGGGCTGCCGCCCCCGCCGAGCAGCGCGGCGGCGAGGTCGACGGCCGCCTCCGAGTAGTACGCGCCGCCCCGTTTCGCCAGCAGCTCCGGCTTCTCGTCGAGCGCCGGGTCGCCGTACATGGTCAGGAGCTGCTGCTCCATCTCCGCCACCTCGGCGGCGCGGGAGGGCTTGGTGCGCAGTTCCCGGACGACCTCGTCGTGCGCGTAGAAGTAGCGCAGGTAGTACGAGGGGACCACGCCCAGTCGTTCGACCAGGGAGAGGGGCAGACGCAGGTCCGCGGCGACGGAGTCGCCGTGCTCGGCGAGCAGCCGGGGCAGGACGTCCTCGCCCGCGGGGCCGCCCAGGCGCACACCGGTCTCCCAGGTGAGGTGGTTGAGGCCCACATGGTCGAGATGCACATCGGTGGGGGAGACCCCGAGCAGCGCGGCGAACTTCCGCTGGAAGCCGATCGCCACGTTGCACAGGCCGACGGCCTTGTGGCCGGCCTGGAGCAGGGCGCGCGTCACGATGCCGACCGGGTTGGTGAAGTCGATGATCCACGCGTCCGGGTTGGTGCGGCGGACCCGCTCGGCGATGTCCAGGACCACCGGAACCGTGCGCAGCGCCTTGGCCAGGCCGCCCGCGCCGGTCGTCTCCTGCCCGACACAGCCGCACTCCAGCGGCCAGGTCTCGTCCTGCTCGCGGGCCGCCTGGCCGCCGACGCGCAGCTGGAGGAGCACGGCGTCGGCGCCCTCGACCCCCGCGTCCAGGTCGGAGGTGGTGACGATCCGGCCGGGATGGCCCTGCCGGGCGAAGATCCGGCGGGCCAGTCCGCCGACGAGCTCCAGGCGCTCGGCGGCCGGGTCGACGAGGACGAGTTCCTCGACGGGGAGGGTGTCCCTGAGCCGGGCGAAGCCGTCGATGAGTTCGGGGGTGTAGGTCGACCCTCCGCCGACCACGGTGAGTTTCATGGTTAACCCTTCACTCCGGTGAGCGTGACGCCTTCGACGAACGCCTTCTGCGCGAAGAAGAACACGAGGATCACGGGGGCCATGACCAGGACGGTCGCGGCCATGGTGAGATTCCAGTCGGTGTGGTGCGCGCCCTTGAACGACTCCAGGCCGTAGCTGAGCGTCCAGGCGCCCGGGTTCTCGGACGCGTAGATCTGGGGGCCGAAGTAGTCGTTCCAGGCGTAGAAGAACTGGAAGAGCGCGACGGCCGCGATGCCGGGCTTCGCCATCGGCAGGACGATCTTCAGCAGCGTCCGCAGGTCCCCGCAGCCGTCGACCTTGGCGGCGTCCAGGTACTCGTTCGGGATGGTCATCAGGAACTGGCGCAGCAGGAAGATGGAGAACGCGTCCCCGAACGCCATCGGAATGATCAGCGGCCACAGGGTGCCGGACAGGTCGAGCTGCTTGGCCCAGAACAGGTACATGGGGATGATCACGACCTGCGGCGGCAGCATCATCATCGATATGACCAGCATCAGCGACAGATTCCGGCCGCGGAAGCGGAACTTGGCTAGGGCGTAGGCGACGGGGATCGACGAGACGACCGTCAGGACCGTGCCGAAGCCGGCGTACAGCAGCGTGTTCTTCCACCACGTGAGGAAGCCCGGGGTGTCGAGGACCTTCCGGTAGTTGCCCCACTCCCAGGTGTGCGGGATCAGGTCGCGGCTGAGTGCCTGGGTGTCGCTCATGAGCGAGGTCAGGAACACGAACACGAAGGGCAGTACGAAGAAGAGCGCGGCCGCGACACCGAGGGAGTGGACCGCGACCCATTCCAGGAGGGCCCTGCGGCGGGCGGTGCGTTCGGCGGGGGATACCTGCGCGGTCGACTTCACCGGTTTGTCGAGTACTTGGGTCATCGGTCAGTCACCTGCCTGGATGAGACCGCCCCGGCGCCGCATCAGGAACGCGGTGAACACCATGGACAGGGCGAAGAGCACGAGCGCGACCACACAGGCGGAGCCGTAGTCGAAGCGCTGGAAGCCGAGGTTGTACACGAGCTGAGGCAGGGTGAGCGTCGACTTGTCGGGATAGCCGGGCTCGAACTGCGTGCCGGCGCCCTGGATGACGCCCGAGGCGACCTTTCCGGCGATCAGCGGCTGTGTGTAGTACTGCATGGTCTGGATGACCCCGGTGACCACGGCGAACATCACGATGGGCGAGATGTTCGGCAGCGTGACGTACCGGAAGCGCTGCCAGGCCGAGGCGCCGTCCAGTTCGGCGGCCTCGTACTGCTCGGTGGGTACGTCCAGCAGCGCGGCCATGAAGATGACCATCAGGTCGCCGATGCCCCACAGGGCCAGCAGGGTTAGGGCGGGCTTGGACCAGGAGGGGTCGTTGAACCAGCCGGGGGCCGTGATGCCCGCCTTCTCCAGGATCGAGTTGACGGGTCCCGTACCGGGGTTGAGGAGGAAGGCGAAGGCCATGGTGGCGGCCACCGGCGGGGCGAGGTAGGGCAGATAGAAGAGGGTGCGGAAGACACCCGTGCCCGTCCTGATCTTCGTGATCAGCAGTCCGACGCCGAGCCCGAACAGCACCCGCAGGGTCACCATGACGAGGACCAGCCACAGCGTGTTGCGCAACGCGGGCCAGAACAACGGGTAGTTCTCGAAGACGTAGCGCCAGTTCTGCGTCCCGCTCCACGTCGGCGCCCTGAAGCCGTCGTAGTGCATGAAGGAGAAGTAGAAGGTCGAGATCAGCGGGTAGGCGAAGAAGACCGCGAAGCCGATCAGCCAGGGCGACATGAAGGCGAGGGTCCGCAGCGCCGACCTGCGGCGCTTCGAGGCGAGCGTGACAGTACTCATGTCCGTGCGGCTACTTCGCCTGCGCGATGTCCGTGTCGATCTGCTTGGCCGTGGCCGCGAGGCCCGCCTTCAGATCCTTGGCCCTGCCGCTCTCGTAGTCGTATCCGAACTGCTGGATCGTCACGAGGTAGGTGCCGCCGTTGATGGACGCCGGTGTCGTCGTCGAGTTCGGGTTCGAGGCGATGTCCAGGAACGTCTTGAAGCGCGGGTCGTACTTCAGCTTCGGCGACTTGAGGGCGGCGAGCGTCGAGGGCACGTTGTGGATGTCGTTGGCGAAGCCGACCACCGCGTCCGTGTTCGTGGTCATGTACTTGACCAGTTCCCAGGCCGCGTTCTGCTTCTTGCTCGTGGACGGGATGCCCGCGATCGTGCCGGTGATGTACCCCTTGCCGTACTGGTCCGCCTGGTCGTCCGGGACGGGCAGCGGGGCGACGCCGATCTCGAAGTCCGGCTTGGCCTCCTCGGCCATGCCGAGCCGCCACTCGCCGTCGAGCTGCATGGCCACCTGGCCGGTGTGGAAGGGGTGCTTGGGCCCCCACTCGTCACCGAGCTTGGAACGGAAGGTCTCCAGCTTCTTGAAACCGCCGAGTTCGTCGACGAGCTTCTTCTGGAGGGTGAACCCGGCCGCGAAGGCGGGGTCCTTGGCGATGTTCGACTTGCCGTCGCCGTCGAAGTACGTCGGCGAGAACTGCCCGAAGTAGTGCTCGGTGGTGGACTCCCAGCCGTGGTAGTTCGGCATGAAGCCGAGCTGGGAGTACGTGTCGCCCTGGGCGATCGTGAGCTTCTTGGCGTCCTTCGCGAACTCGGACCAGGTCTTCGGCGGGGAGGCGATCCCGGCCTTCTCGAACGCGTCCTTGTTGTAGTAGAGCCCGTACGCGTCACCGAGGAGGGGCACCGTGCAGCGGTTGCCGTCGAACTGGGTGTACTCGTTCATCGCCTTCGGGAAGGCCGTCTCGGGATCGATGTCCGCCTTCTTGAAGAAGGGGTTCAGATCGACGAAGGCGCCGGACGAGCAGAACTTGCCCACGTTGTTGGTGGTGAAGGACGAGACCACGTCCGGGGCCTTCTCGCCGCCCGCCCGCAGGGCCTGGTTGATCTTGTCGTCGGTCATGTTGCCGACGATGTTCACGTGGATGTTGGGGTGCGCCTTCTCGAAGCCGGCGACCAGCGACTTCACGGCCTCGACCTCGTTCGGCGCGCTCCAGCCGTGCCAGAAGTTGATCGTCTGTTCCTTGGAGGCGTCGTCGCCCCCGCCGCTGTCGGACTGGCCGGTACAGGCGGTGGCGAGGAGGGCTATCGAGGCGGAGGCGGCGAGTGCGACGGCCGCCTTTCGTGACATTCCAGGCATGGCGGGATCTCCCTGCGAAGGACGGGGCGGTGACATGACGGGGTGTGGGCTCGGGAAGGGGGAGCGGCGGGGTGGGGCGGACTCAGCGGGAGGTGTCGAAGACCTCGTCGCGGGTGGCCGCCAGGGCGCTCTCCAGCGCCCCGCGCAGCACGGGGTGTTCGTGGACGTCGCCGACGACGAGGCGCGGCCGGGACGCGGCCAGCTCCTCCAGTTCGGCCTGGACCAGGGCGCGCAGCGGTTCGCCGCCCGCGGTGAGCGAGGCTCCGCTGAGGACGACCAGTTCGGGGTCGAGCACGGAGACGAGGGAGGCCAGACCCGTGGCGAGTCCGGTCGCGTACCGCTCCAGGAGTTGCCGGTAGGGGCCCGTGTCGACGGCGGCGGCCCGTTCGACGAGGGTCGCCGCGACCTCGGTGTACGGGCCGGTGGGCAGATCCTGGATGCCGAGTTCGCGGGCCAGCGCGGGGATGGCCTGGGAGCCGGCGAGTTCCTGGTAGCCACCGCTGTTGGCCCGGGTCACCTGGCGCACCAGGGGCGCGCCGGGCACCGGCAGGAAGCCGACCTCGCCCGCGCCGCCGGTCCAGCCGCGGTGCAGCCGGCCGCCGAGGACGAGGGCGGCGCCGAGACCGCCCTCGTTCCACAGCAGGACGAAGTCCTCGTGTCCCCGGGCGGCGCCGAGCCGCTGTTCGGCGATGGCCACGAGGTTGACGTCGTTCTCGTACTCGACGGGCATCGGCAGTGCCGCGGCCAGTTCGTCGAGGAGGGCGGGGGAGTGCCAGCCGGGCAGGTGGGAGGCGTAGCGCAGCCGGCCGGTGTTGGGGTCGAAGGCGCCGGGGGTCGCGATGACCAGGCGGCGGACGTCGTCGCGGGCGAGCCCGGCGGCCTTCACCGCGCCGTCGAGGGCGTCGGTGACCTGGCGCACGACGGGCTGGGACGGGCGGCGCCCGGGGGTGGGCAGTTCGTACGTGCCGATCGTGCGGCCGGTGATGTCGGCGACGGCGGCGAGGACGCGCTCGGGGGTGACGTCGAGGCCCGCGGCGTGGGCGGCGCCCGGATTGACCGCGTAGAGCTGGGCGCTGGGGCCCGGCCGGCCCTCGCTGGTGCCGGTGGCCAGGACGAGTCCGGCGGACTCCAGGCGGGCGAGGAGCTGGGAGGCGGTGGGCTTGGACAGCCCGGTGAGCTTCCCGATCCGGGTCCGCGAGAGCGGCCCGTGCGCGAGCAGCAGATCGAGGGCGGCGCGGTCGTTCATCGCGCGCAGGACGCGCGGGGTGCCCGGCGTGCCGGCGGATCCTGCCATGTCTGTCGCCACCTGCCCTTCCTCGACCGACCAGCTTCCCAGGGGTGCCTTCGGGAAGTCCACCCAAGATCATTGTTAGGAAAGTTTCCTATTGCCGGTGCGAGGAAAGTAGGCCGGAGGTGGTGCGGGCGTCAAGAGCAACCGCCGTCCGGTTCGCGCAGTCGTCGCCGGAACGCGCGAAGCCGCCCCCGCGGCGGACGGGTTCGTCTGCTGCGGGGGCGGCTCGGGTGGTGCGGGGGAGGCCCTGGCCTCGGCTACTTCACGTCGACGTAGTCGCCGGTGGCCGTGGCGGTGCCCGTGGTGGACGTGCCCGCGAACGAGTAGCGGTACGAGCCGTCGGCGGAGGCCTTGACCGTGGTGCTCAGGGCGCCCGCGGTGCCGGAGGTCACCGTCTTGACGGTCTTGTAGGCGGTGGCGCCCTTGGCCTTGAACTGGAGGGCGGCCGACCGGCCCTTGTAGCCGGTGTACTCGCCGGACGCCCAGTCGGCGTGGGTCAGCGTGCCCTTGACGGTGAGCGTGGCGCCCTTCTTCACCGGCTCGGGAGTGGCGTTGACGGTGAGCTTCGCGGCGCGCTTGATCTGCGCGGAGCCGGGAACCCCCCACATGTCGTAGCCGAACTGCATGCTGATGTGGTTGTCGGAGTCGTCGTTGTCCGAGGTGTTGCTGCTGTAGAAGCCGGCCACCTTCCAGGTGCTGGCGTCCGCCGCCTCGTAGAGGTAGTCCCCGGGCTCGATGTAGATGGACTCGGTGCAGGACTGCGTGACCGTCGTGGCGGTCGTGGCCGTCGTGGTGCAGGTCGGGGCGTCGTCCGGCCCCAGTTCGTTCTCCTGTCGCGAGAGCGACGCCCCGCGGTACAGGAGGATGCCCGCGACGCTCTTCATGTCGTCGATGACGAGGTCGGCCGGGCGCACGAAGGTGTACGTGACCGGGACCTTCACCGTGGTGGTGGTGCCGACGACGATCGGCTTGCCCTTGTTCACCACCACGTTGGAGAAGGAGAGGTCCGGCGTGGCGGCCGACGCGGACGGCACGGCCAGGGCGGACAGGGCCAGGGCGCCGGACACGGCGGCACCTATGGCGTACTTGTGCATGGTTCCCCACATTCGAAGCGGGCCCCCGGGCGTTGAGCTCCAGAACAAGGGCCCGCTGTCGCTGCGACAGTAGACGGTTGGACGAGGTGGCCGGAATGCGGGGGCCTTGTGAAGACGATCAGTCGCACACCGGTGTGTGCGGTAAAGGGCCGTGGGTAGGAATTGCGTGTCGGTGCGTCAGCAGCGTGATCGCCCAGGCTCATTACGGCTTCGTCACGATCGGCCGGCTGCGGACGGGGTGGGGTGCGGGACTTTGTGCCGATGCGCACCTGTCGGGGAGGGGGACTTCGCCATGCTGGTGACGGTTGCGGGGACCCTTCCCCCGCCTTCCCCACAGGAATCCGTTCCTATGATCCGCCGCATGAGGCTGAACCGTTCGGCGCGGGGTGTGCCGGCCTGGCCGGGGGGCCGCTCGTGAAACTGCTGATGGCGTGCTGGCGCGCGGCCGGGGCCAGGTGCGTGCCGGGGGCGTTCATCCTGATGGCCATGGACTTCGTGGACGACGGTTTGACGTGGCACTCGGTGGGCGGCGCGCTGGTCCTCAAGCCTCTGCTCTGGGCGGTCATGGCGCTCGGCTGGGCGGCCGTCGGGGTGCGGTCGCTGCGGCGGCGGGCCGGTACGGCCGGAATCGCCCTCTCCGTCGCGGTGCTGGACGACCGGCAGAAGCACGTGCTGCGTCCGGTGCGGAGCTCGCACGGGTGGCAGGAGCGGGTCCGCGAGGAACTGCTGGCCTCGGAGCGCTCGTTCCTCGTCGCCGAGAAGGGTCGCGAGGAGGTCCACTTCCGGTGGCGTCTCGGGCGGAAGGACCGGTCGGTCTGGGGATCGATGACTTTTGACGAGCCCTCGGGAGACGTCGTCCTCGACGTCCGGGACAGCGAGGAGTTCCCGGGGGTGGCCGCCCTGGGCAAGGGGTCGGCGTTCACCGCCGTGTGCCAGATAGCCGGGGCGACCGGGCTGGAGGCGGCACCGCTCGTGGAGGAACACCCGAGGGGCGCGAGCGGCGGACCGGCCGACCCGCGCTGACGGCGAAGTAGCGGCTGACGGCGAAGTAGCGGTTGACGACGAAGTAGCGGTTGACGACGAAGTGGCGGTTGACGACGAAGGGGCGGCGCCCCGCGGTTACGGTAGCCCCCCCCGCGCCGGCACG
>NZ_JBHYXD010000059.1:0-2979 GCF_042751995.1 Streptomyces sp. NPDC059371
CCGCACATCCGTGGTGACGGATGTGCGGCCCGCCCCGTCGTGACCGCCGCGCGTCTCAACCGGCGCTTGTGCAGGTCTTATCGGCCCCGGTAACGAGTCGCGCCATCCCCTCGGGCGGCAGCGACGGGTTGGCGGCGAGACCGCTCAGGACGTGGTTCACGGGGGGGCATCCTGCCCCGGGGCTCGGTGGAGCAGCACTGGATTTTCCCCGTGCGACGTCACTCGGCGGCGAGTCCGTGGGACCTGAACCGGCCCCGGACGCGTTCGGTCAGGGCGGGTTCGGGCACGGGGTTGTCCCGCAGGGGGAAGGGGGTGCCCAGGGCTTCGTACCGGTGGCGCCCCCGGGGCCCGCGTCGAGGGACCCGGGTCTGCCGTCAGCGGGCGGCGATCCGGCGGCCCGAGATCCTTTCCTCGTCGACGAGTACCCACAGGTCGCGCTCCGCGCCCCCGGCCCAGGGGCGGCTGTGGGCGAGGGCGTCGAGCCGCCGGACGACGTCGGCGCCGTTCACGGCACGGGCGCGTCCCTGGACGAGCACGCTCCAGCCCTGGCTGAGGGCCTCGTCGATGTGATCCACCTCGAAGGCGACGCGGGCCCCGACCGCCGCGGCGAGTACCGAACCGGGCGCCGTCCTGAAACCGACCGCCCCGTCGACGACGCAGTAGTTGACGGGAAGGACGACCAGTCCCCCGGTCGTGTGGGCGGCGATCCTTCCGACGCCGTGCGTCGACAGCCGTGCCCGGCACTCCGTGGGGTCGAGTTCGATCAGCTCGGAGTGACCGGCGGCCCGCCCGGCGCCCGGCGGCAGGCCGGCCCCGCCGCCGTGCAGTGCGGCGACGCTGGTGTCGAGGGCGTCCGCGATCCGGATCAGGGCGCTCGTCCCGGGGGTCGCGCTGGGCTGCTGCTCCAGGTACCGGAGGTAGCCGGCCGCGATGCCCGCGCGGAGGGCCGCGTCCTGCCGGGTCAGGCCGAGTTCCTCGCGACGAGCGGCGATACGCCGCCCGACGTCGCCCGCCCCGGCCGCCCCTGGCGTCTCTTCCACCATGACGCTTCGTGTCTGTTCGGACATGACCATCACTCCCTTCCGGCGGGGCGTCCCCGTGGGTGGAGGGCTCCACGAGCGGAGTGTCCCGACGAGCGGAACGTCCCGACGGCCAGGACGGGCATTGCCTCGCCAACGGCTCGTTCAGCACGTGAATCGACCTCGTACATCCACCCTGACCGGGGAAGATGCTGCGCGCATGGGCCGATCGGGTCCCATCGCGGGGCCGGACGACCTCTGCCACCGCTCGCGCGCGCAGCGATCCGCTTGCACTGTTGGGGTGTAACGAGGAGGTGCGGTGCCATGCGCGGAGCACAGGGTGCGAGGCAGTGGTGCTGGCGCTGGCGGAGGAATCCGCTGCGTCGCCGTGACGACGTATTCGAGGCGTGGATCGTGTTGATCGTCTGGACGGTGATGGTGCTGGGCGGCACCCTCGCCGGTCTGGTCACGGCCCACGCCGCCGAGGAATCCTTCACGACGCTGCGCCACGATCGGCACGCCGTCCCGGCCGTCCTGGTCGCCGGTACGGGATCGGCGGTACCCGCCGGGGAGGGCGCGGTCTACGACCACGTCCGGGCGACGGTCAGATGGACGGCCGCGAACGGGGCACCCCGCGTCGGCAGTGCCCTGGTGGAATCCGGGCAGAAGGCCGGATCGCACGTGGTGATCTGGCTGGACGCGCAGGGCCGGCCCACCACGGCACCGCCGACCACGAGCGCCGCGGCCACCGAGTCCACCCTGCTGGGCATCGGCGCCGCCGTGGCCCTGTGCGGTCTGGTCTTCGGCGCCGGCGGCCTCGCCCGGTGGCGGCTCGACCAGGGACGCTACAACCGGTGGGAACGCGAGTGGGAACGGCTGGGACCGCAGTGGGGGCACAAGACGCCCTGACACAGGTTCGGTGACCGAGCGGTCAGTCGTGCGGGATCACCGCCACCGGTGCCGTGGAGTGGTGCAGTACCGCTTGGGTCACCGGACCGACGTGGCCGCCCACCGCGGACCGCCGGTTCCGGCGGCCGACCACGACCAGCGCGGCGGTCCGCGAGGCCTCCACGAGATGGGGCCCCGCGCCGCCGATCACGGCCTCCTGGCGGACCTCGACCGCGGGGAACTTCTCCCGCCAGGGGGTCAGTACATCGGTGAGTTGGCGCTGCGCCTCGGTGAGCAGGTCCGCGTTGAGGCCCGCGTCGAAGGCTCCGCTGTAGCCGTAGTACGGCGGCAGGCTCCAGCCGTGGATGACGTGCAGGTCCGTCACCCTGTGGGCCGCCGCCCGGAAGGCGAACCCGATCACGGCGGCGTCCGGGTGCTCCAGGTCGAGCCCGAGCACGACCTCCTCGCCGGCGGCGTCCTCGGCGGGCCGCGCGTCGGCTCGTACGAGAACGATCGGCGTCCGGCTCCGGGCCACCACGGCCTGCGCGACGGACCCGGTCAGGAAGCCGGCCACTCCGCCGAGGCCCCTGGACCCGAGCACCAGCAGCTCGGCGTCCTCGGCGGCTGCCGGCAGCGCGGTGACCGGCTGCTCGGCGATGCGTTCGGCCGTGGCGGACAGACCGGGGTGGTCCGCGGCCAGCTTGGCCGCGGTCTCCCGCGGCAGGCGTTCGGCCCATTCGCGCTGCGGGTCCTCCGAGGGCGGCGGAACCGCGACGCCGGCCGGAAGGCCGTACACGTAGGGATGCCACAGCCAGGCGTGCACGACGTGCAGCCGGGCGTCCGTGCGCCGGGCTTCACCGGCTGCCCACTCGGCCGCGGCGAGGCTTTCGGGCGAGCCGTCGACACCGACGACGATGGTGCGGGACATCTGGGGACCTCCTTGGGGATACGTGCCGAGTCTCGCGTTCGCGCGGGCGCCGGAGGAGGGGGAGGGGTGGGTGGTAGCACGAACGAGAACCACACCCACAGCCCCCGGAGCGGCGCCCACCACACCCCCCCCCACAAGCAGCAC
>NZ_JBHYXD010000059.1:2985-13659 GCF_042751995.1 Streptomyces sp. NPDC059371
CGTACGGCAAGGGAGTTCACGCCTCCCGGACGACGATGCCGTCCGGCCCCCGCGGCGCCCTCACGTACGCGCGGGGGCGCCGCGGGGGATGCGGCCGCGGTCACCGCAGCCAGGGGCTCCGGCTCACTACGGGAAGCCGCTCCCAGAGGCGGCCCAGACCCCAGGTGGCGCCGGCGCCCGCGACGGCGAGCGCCACGAGGACGACCGCGTAGATCACGTGGTAGTCGACGAAGGGGTTGGACGACATGCTCGGCGAGCCGTCGGACAGGTGGCGGGCGGGCGGCCATTCGGCGAGCCACATGAACGCCATCATCACCGTGCCGGCGACCGCGGCGAGCCGCAGGGCGACACCGGCGACGAGGGCGATGCCGACGCCGAGCAGGCCTGCCATGAACAGCCAGTCGACCCAGGCGGCTCCCGCCCAGGAGTGGAACGTCGACTCCATCGGTCCGGCGGCGACTCCGCCGAGGAATCCCTCGGTGGGCGAGCCGCCGTCGATCCAGCCCTTGCCGGACGGGGTGGCGTAGCCGAATCCGAAGGTCTTGTCGAGGAAGGCCCACAGGAAGACGAACCCCGTCAGGAGACGCAGACCCGCGAAGGCGTACGAACGGAGCGTCGTGGCCGAGGTGTTCGCGGCGTCACCCGATGCCTGTGCCGAGCGGATCCCGCGCGACGGAAGGTGGAACCCTGTGTGCCGGTGAGGTTGCTCGTGGACTGCCATGATGCTGGTCCCTCCCAGGGGTGTTCGACATGGGCCTGGTGTCGGCCTTGGCCTTGACCGCTTCCGTTGCGCCTTCAATGTCCCGTGCCTGCAAGGGAGTTCGCAGGGGCCGCGAGTCCCTGACGACGGGGCCGAAGGTCCCTGCTCCGCGGCGCCCGGAACCAGCACGCCCGGACCGTGCGCGTGGCGGAGGAGTCCGCGGGGGACCGGACCCGGCCGGTGACCCCGGGCACCGGGCGCCGACGGCCACGACGACGGCCACGACGACGGCCCCGCGGGTCGCCTCCAGGAGCCGCGGGGCCATCCGGTCCCGGCCCGTGCCATGTGGCCCGCCTCCGGGGCCGGATGGCCCATGGCGGCGGACGGGCGGCGGGCGGAGGTTTGAGGCGGAAGGGTCACGCGCCAGGAAGAGGCAGGATCATGAGTACTTCCACCACATCCACCATGCTGCGGGCGCTGCCCGCCGATCACCGGGAGCCGCTCCTGCGGCTGGCCCGCGAGGTGTCGTTCCCCGAGGGGACCCGGCTGTTCGAGGAAGGCCGCCACGCCGACCGGTTCTGGATCATCCGGACCGGGACGGTGGCCCTCGACCTGCGGGTCCCGGGCCGCCGCGCGGCCGTCATCGAGATGCTCGGGCACAACGAACTCGTCGGGTGGTCCTGGCTGTTCGCCCCGCACACCTGGCATCTGGGCGCCGAGACGACCAGCCCCGTGCGCGCCTACGAGTTCGACGCCGAGGACGTCCGGGCACTGTGCCGCGACGATCCCGAACTGGGGATGGCCGTGGCGCAGTGGGCCGGCGAGATCGTCGCCCACCGGCTCCAGTCGGCGCGGACCCGGCTGCTCGACCTGTACGCCCCCTACGGAAGCGGCGGCGCGCGCTGAGAGCGGGCGGCGCACCGACGTCCGCCGCCGGAACGATCAAGTAGCCACCGTGTACGACGGTCCGCACATCGTGAGCGACGCGGAGCGACGAGAGGAGTGGTCGACGTAGGCTTCGACGTGACGGGCCCGGGGAGCGGCCCGGAGGTGTGAGCCGCGGTCGCCGCCGGCGACGCGCAAGCGCGAGCGGACTCGCATTGGGCCGGTCGGCCCTAGTGCGGCGGGGCCGGAAGCGTGATGATCGACCTGAGAGGACTCGCGGTCCAGGGGTCCATTACTGAACAAGGGGTCGTCATGGCCGAGGCGCGAACGTTCTCCGAGAGGAACCCGATCAGGGTCTTCCTGCTCGACGACCACGAGGTGGTGCGCCGTGGTCTGACCGACCTCCTGGACGCCGAACCGGACATCTCGGTGGTCGGTGACGCGGACAGCGTGGAGCACGCCCTCGTGCGCGGTCCCGCGCTGCGCCCCGACGTGGCCGTCCTCGACGTACGCCTCCCGGACGGCGACGGGATCAGTGTCTGCCGGGAGCTGCGCAGCCAGATGCCCGAGCTGTCCTGTCTGATGCTGACGTCGTTCGACGACGAGGAAGCGCTGCTCGACGCGATCATGGCCGGGGCGTCGGGCTACGTACTGAAGCAGATCAAGGGTTCCGACCTGATCTCGGCGGTCCGTACCGTCGCGTCCGGCCAGTCGATGCTGGACCCCACGACGACCGCCCGGCTGATGCGCAAGCTGCGCACGGACCCGGCCGAGGAGCCGCCCCTCTCGCAGGAGCTCGCCGGTCTCTCGCCGCGCGAGCGGGACATCCTTGCGCTGATCGGGGACGGGCTCACGAACCGTGAGATCGGCAAGGAGCTCTATCTGTCGGAGAAGACGGTGAAGAACCACATCTCCCGGCTGCTGGCCAAGCTCGGCGTCCAGCGCCGCGTCCAGGCCGCGGTTCTCGCCAACCAGCTCGAACACCCGGAAGCGGCCGGCCACCACTCCGGGCGCTGAGTCCCTGACCCGTCCCGGCCCGGCTCACCCCGCCGGTCCCCGGTCACGGTCCACGGTCACGGGCACCGGTCCGGCAGCGTGAGCGTGCAGGACTCGCCCGGTGCCACCGTCACCGTGCGGTCCGCCAGGGTGATGTCGATCGGCGGCTCGTCCGACGCCGGCACGCTGACGTTCAGCCGCCCCGCGCTCAGGTGCAGTTGCACACCACGGTGACCGCGGTAGCGGATCGAGAGACCGTACTCGGACAGCTCCGGCAGCGGGACCGGGTCGAACCGCAGCGCCCCGCCGCGGGTCTCCAGACCGGTCAGCCCGCGCTGGACGAGATCGAGGGTGCCCGCCATGGCGCCCAGGTGGATGCCCTCCCCCGTCGTGCCGCCCTGGAGGTCGGCGATGTCGCCCTGCAGCGCCTCGTGGATGTACGTCCATGCCTCGGCGCGCCGGGCCCGGCCCAGCACCCAGCCGTGCACCAGGCTGCTCAGCGTCGAACCGTGGCTCGTACGCCTCAGGTAGTGGTCGACGGTGCGCCGCCAGACGGCGTCGTCGACCTCGTGGCCGAGCCTGCGGAACAGGGCGCCGAGTTCGGCGGGCGAGAAGAGATAGCCCAGCATCAGCACGTCCGCCTGCTTCGAGGCCTGGTAGCGGTTGACGCTGTCGCCCTCGGCCTCCAGGATCCGGTCGAGCCGCCTGATGTCGCCGTACCGCTTCCGGTAGCCGTCCCAGTCGAGCTCGGCGAGGTCCCCGTACCCCTCGAACTGGCTGACGACACCGGCGTGGAAGGGCACGTGCAGTCCGTTCGACACCTCGTGCCAGAGGTCGAGCTCGGCGGGGTCGAGACCGGTCCGCTCGACGAGGTCCCGGCGCAGCAGCTCGGGCAGCTCGCCCAGCACGTCGAGCGTGCGGAAGAGCACCCAGGCGGCCGTGACGTTCGTGTACGCGTTGTCGTCGAGACCGGGCCGGGCGGCGTCCGGGTAGGCGTCGTGGTACTCGTCGGGGCCCACGACACCGCGGATCCGGTACCGGCCGAGGGTGCCGTCGTACTCGGCGAAGCCGGCCCAGAAGCGGGAGATCTGCACGAGCATCTCGATGCCCTTGGTGTGCAGGAACTCGGCGTCGCCGCTCGCCTCGCAGTACTGCCACACGTTGTAGGCGATCGCCGATCCGACGTGGTGCTGGAGGTGCGAGTGGTCGGGCAGCCAGCGCCCGGAACGCGGGTTCAGGTGGAGTCGCTGGGTCTCCTCCCGTCCGTCGCTGCCGCTCTGCCACGGGTACATCGCACCGGTGCGGCCGGCGTCCTGGGCCGCGCGGCGGGCCCGCTCCAGACGGCGGTGGCGGTAGGTGAGCAGGGAGCGGGAGACCTCGGGGAAGTGGAGGTTCAGATAGGGCAGCACGAACAGTTCGTCCCAGAAGACGTGCCCACGGTAGGCCTCGCCGTGCAGGCCGCGCGCCGGGACGCCGACGTCGAGCTCGGCGGTGTGCGGGGAGAGCGTCTGGAGCACGTGGAACAGGTGCAGGCGCAGGTTCGAGCCCACGCTGTCGCGCACGTCCAGTTCGGCGTTGCGCCACAGTTGCTGCCACGCGGTGCGGTGGGTGTCCAGGAGTGTCTCGAAGTCCGCGGCGCGCCCGACCCGGTCGAGGGCCGCGTCCAGCGGGTCCTTGATCGCCGGGTCGTGGGAGGTGTGCAGGGCCACGGTCTTGTCCACGGTCACCGTCCGGCCGTCGGTCAGCGCGATCCTGAGCGACTGGGCGGCGCGGCCCGGGGTGTGCGCGTCCGTGGTGTCGGCGGGCGCGTCCGTGACGGTCCGGGCGGCCAGTCCGATGCCGATCTCCGAGGCGGTGGTGCGGCAGCGCAGCCAGACCGTGTCCGGCTTCCCGGTACCGGTCCCGACGTCCGTCAGATGGCGGGAGGCGAGGGAGCGATAGCGCTCGACTCCGCTGTTGGTGACGGTCCCGTCGAGTGCCGACTCGATCTCGACGGGGCCCGACCAGCCCTCGGCCGTCACCTCCGTGCGCAGCAGGGCGAGGTGGGGATCGGCCATGTGGACCAGACGGCGCTGGCGCACGGCGAGGCGCCGGCCCTCCTCGTCCTCGTAGCGCGAGGTGCGTTCCAGGGTGCCCGCGACCATGTCGAGGCGCAGCCGGTGGCCGAGCAGCCGGTGGGAGTCGGGGGTGAGCCAGGTCCCGGTGGCGGTCCGTACGCGCAGGGGCAGCCAGTTGGGGAGGTTGACCATGTCCTCGTTCTCGACCCGCTGCCCGGCCACCTGTGAGGTCAGACGGTTGTAGCAGCCCGCCGCGTAGGTGCCCGGGTAGTGGACGGAGTCGGCGGTGCACTCGGGGGCCGCTCCCCGGGTCGCGAAGTACCCGTTGCCGAGGGTGCACAGCGATTCGCGCAGGCGTTCCTGCGCCGGGTGGTAGCCCTCGTAGTCCCAGGTGAGGTCGTCCATGCCTCCATCCTCCGGTACGGGCGGCCCGCCGTCCTCGCGGCACGCGCGCGGCGACGGCGGGCCTCTCCCGTGGGCGTCGGCAGCCGCCGCGTACGTCCGGACGGCGGCACGGTGCTCCTGACGCGGGCTCGGCCCCTCAGCCGGTCCAGGACCAGTCCGCGACCTCGGGGAGATCGGTGCCGTGCTCGCGGATCCAGATGTCGTGGCGGGAGCGGGCGTCGGCCATCTTCTGGCGCAGGGCGGCGGCGCGGACGCCGAGGCCGGGGACACGGTCGATGACGTCCATGACGAGCCGGTAGCGGTCCATGTCGTTGCGGACGACCATGTCGAAGGGGGTCGTGGTGGTGCCCATCTCCTTGTAGCCGCGCACATGGAGGTTCCCGTGGCCGGTGCGGCGGTAGGCGAGACGGTGGATGAGCCAGGGATAGCCGTGGTAGGCGAAGATCACCGGCTTGTCCGTGGTGAACAGTCCGTCGTACTCGAAGTCGCTCATCCCGTGCGGGTGTTCCTCTCTCGTCAGCAGCCGGGTCATGTCGACGACGTTCACGACCCGGACGGCGAGCTCGGGCAGATGGCGGCGCAGCAGGTCGGAGGCGGCCAGGATCTCCTGGGTGGGGACGTCGCCCGCGCAGGCGAGGACGACGTCGGGTTCCCGGTCGGCGTCGGCGGTTCCCGCCCAGTCCCAGATGCCGGCGCCGCGGGCGCAGTGGGCGCGGGCCTGGTCCATGGACAGCCAGTCGAAGCAGGGCTGTTTGCCGGCGACGACGACGTTCACGTAGTCGCGGCTGCGCAGTGCGTGATCCATCACGGACAGCAGGGTGTTCGCGTCCGGCGGGAGGTACACCCGTACGACCTCGGGGCTCTTGTTGAGGATGTGGTCGACGAAGCCGGGGTCCTGGTGCGAGAAGCCGTTGTGGTCCTGGCGCCAGACGTGCGAGGTGAGCAGGTAGTTGAGGGAGGCGATCGGGGCGCGCCAGGGCAGTCGGCGTGAGGTCCTGAGCCATTTGATGTGCTGGTTGACCATGGAGTCGACGATGTGGGCGAACGCCTCGTAGCAGGAGAACAGGCCGTGCCGGCCGGTGAGGAGGTAGCCCTCCAGCCAGCCCTGGCAGGTGTGTTCGGAGAGGATCTCCAGCACCCGGCCGTGCCGGTCGAGGTGTTCGTCGACCGGCAGCGTCACTGCCTGCCAGGCCTTGCCGCTGGCGCCGAAGACGGCGTCCAGACGGTTGGAGGCCGTCTCGTCGGGGCCGACCAGCCTGAAGTCGCGGCGCTCCGAGGTCTCGGCCATGACGTGTTCGAGGAGGCCGCCGAGGACCCGGGTCGGCTCGTGCAGGGCGGCTCCGGGCTTGTCGACGGGGACGGCGAAGCGGTCCAGGGGCGGGAGCGGCAGATCGCGCAGGAGGAGGCCGCCGTTGGCGTGCGGGGTGGCGCCGAGGCGCCGGGAGCCCTCGGGCACGCATGCCAGCACGTCGGCGACCGGCCGGCCCTCGGCGTCGAAGAGTTCCCCGGGACGGTAGGAGCGCAGCCATGTCTCCAACTGCCGCAGGTGTTCGCGGTTTTCGCGGACTCCGGCGAGGGGGACCTGGTGGGCGCGCCAGGTTCCTTCGACGGGCTCGCCGTCGACCTCCGCGGGGCCGGTCCAGCCCTTGGGGGTGCGCAGCACGATCATCGGCCAGTGGACGCGCTCGCTCACGCCCTCCTCGCGGGCCGTCTGCTGCATGACGGCGATGCGGTCGAGGGCGTCGTCCATCGCGGCCGCCATGGCCCGGTGCACCTGGGCGGGGTCGTCGCCGGTGACGTGGATCGGTTCGTGGCCGTATCCGCGCAGCAGTTCGTCGAGTTCGGCCTCCGGGATCCGGGAGAGCACGGTCGGGTTGGCGATCTTGTAGCCGTTGAGGTGCAGGATCGGCAGGACGGCGCCGTCGTGGACCGGGTCGAGGAACTTGTTGGAGTGCCAGGACGCGGCGAGCGGTCCCGTCTCCGCCTCGCCGTCGCCGATCACGCAGGCGACCAGCAGCCCGGGGTTGTCGAAGGCGGCTCCGTAGGCGTGGGCGAGGGAGTAGCCGAGTTCGCCGCCCTCGTGGATGGAGCCGGGCGTCTCGGGAGCGACGTGGCTGGGGACTCCGCCGGGGAAGGAGAACTGCCGGAACAGTCGCTCCATGCCTTCCAGGTCCCGGGGCACGGAGGGGTACGTCTGGCTGTACGTGCCCTCCAGCCAGGAGTTCGCCAGCACGGCCGGGCCGCCGTGCCCGGGGCCCCATACGCACAGCGCGTCCAGTCCGCGTGCCTTGATCACCCGGTTGAGGTGGGTGTGGACCAGGTTGAGGCCGGGTGAGGTGCCCCAGTGGCCGAGCAGGCGGGGCTTGATGTGCGCGGGAGTCAGGGGCTCGGTGAGCAGCGGGTTGGACATCAGATAGATCTGGCCCACGGCAAGGTAGTTGGCGGCCCGCCAGTGGGCGTCCAGCGTGCGCAGTTCGTCGTCGGTCAGTACCGTGCTGTCCTGGTGTTCTGCCTTGGGCATGGTGACTCCGTAGGTCATCGGGGTGTGTCGCCGAGGCGGGTCATCGCAGCGCTTCACGGGAGGCGTCATCGGGCGGAGGAGGCGGCATGGCCGGCGAGAAGACGGCGAAGGTGCCGCTTGCGGCGTACGAGCGGGAGCTGCTGCGTCTGCAGACGGAGCTGGTGAAGCTTCAGGAGTGGGTGCGGACCGAGGGCGCCCGTGTGGTGGTGGTCTTCGAGGGCCGGGACGCCGCGGGCAAGGGCGGCACGATCAAGCGGGTGGCGGAACATCTGAACCCGCGTGTCGCGCGGATCGCGGCGCTGCCCACGCCGACCGAGCGTGAGCGCACGCAGTGGTACTTCCAGCGGTATGTGGAGCATCTGCCGGCCGCCGGGGAGATCGTGCTGTTCGACCGGAGCTGGTACAACCGCGCCGGGGTCGAGCACGTCATGGGTTTCTGCACGAAGGAGGAGCACCAGCTCTTCCTTCGCCAGTGCCCGATCTTCGAGCGGATGCTGGTCGAGGCGGGTGTGCTGCTGCGCAAGTACTGGTTCTCGGTGAGCGACGCGGAGCAGCAGAAGCGGTTCCGGCGCCGGCTGAAGGACCCCACGCGGCGCTGGAAGCTGTCCCCCATGGACCTGGAGTCGATCACCCGCTGGGAGGCGTACTCCCGGGCGAAGGACGAGATGCTGGTGCACACGGACATCATCGAGGCGCCGTGGTTCGTGGTCGAGAGCGACGACAAGCGCCGCGCCAGGCTGAACATGATCGCCCATCTGCTGTCCACCGTCCCGTACCGCGAGGTTCCGCCGCCGGTGCTGGAGCTGCCCGAGCGGCCGCCGTCGACGGGCTACGTACGCCCGCCGCGCGATCTGCAGACGTTCGTCCCGGACCACGCGGCGAGCCTCTGAGCCGTTCACGCCCGGGGGTCAGCTCCCTTCCGCGAAGTCGAAGACGATGCGGGCCTGGATCCGGCCGTGCAGGACCGCGTCCATGGACTCGTTGACCGATTCGAGGGACCGGGACTCCCGGATGACCCGGGTCCGGCCCGCCGCGTGCAGCTCGAACACCTCGGCCAGGTCCTGCCGGGTGCCGACGATGGAGCCGATCACGGAGGTGCCGTTCAGCACGGTCTCGAAGATCGGGACCTGGATCGTGCCGTGCGCCGGCATCGCGACCATGACGAGCTTCCCGCCCCGCCGCAGCCCGGTGTACACCGCGGAGAACGCCTCCTCGTTGACCGCGAGGGCGAGGGCGGCGTGGGCCCCGCCGTGGCTCCGCAGGACCTCGCCCGGGTCCTCCTTGCGGGCGTCGATCACGATGTCGGCGCCGAGTTCCGCGGCGAGTTCGAGCTTGTCGTCGGTGACGTCGATCGCCGCCACGGTCGCCCCGGCGATCTTCGCGTACTGCAGGGCCAGATGGCCGAGCCCGCCCACCCCGGAGATGGCGACGAGCTGGCTGGGCCGGACGTCGGCGACCTTCAGGGCCTTGTACGTGGTGACGCCGGCGCAGGTGAGCGGGGCCGCGTCGAGCGGGGAGATCCCCCCGGGCACGGGCTGGGCGAAGTCGGCCCAGGCGAGCATCTTCTCTGCGTAGCCGCCGTCGTATCCGTAGCCGGTGTTGAGCTGCTGCTCGCACAGGGTCTCCCAGCCGGAGAGGCAGTGCTCACAGCGTCCGCACGCCTTGCCGAGCCAGGGCACGGCCACCCGCTGTCCCACCGTGAGATGGGTGACTCCGTCGCCCAGCGCCTCCACCAGGCCGACGCCCTCGTGTCCGGGGACGAACGGCGGGCTCGGCTTGACCGGCCAGTCGCCCTGGGCCGCGTGGATGTCGGTGTGGCAGAGCCCCGAGGCCTCCAGCCGGACCCGGACCTGGCCGGGTCCGGGCTCGGGGTCGGGGCGCTCCTCGATGACCAGCGGCTCACCGAACGCTCGTACGACTGCTGCTTTCATCAGGTGTCTCTCCTTGCGCGATCGGACTGCGAACGGCACCGGGCCCCGGGTGCGGCCCGTGGCGATCACGAGTGCGGTACGACGGCCACGGGGGCGGTGGCGTGGTGGAGCACGGCGTGCGTGACGGGCCCGATGTGGGCGCCGAGCGCGGCATGGCGGATCTTGCGGCCCACGACGACGAGCGAGGCTTCCCGGGAGGCGTCCACGAGGTGGTTGGCCGGCTTGCCCGAGAGGGAGTCCTCGATGATCTCGACGGTCGGGTACTTCTCGCGCCAGGTCCGCAGGGCCACCGTCATGGCGGAGGCGTCCTCGGCGGCCAGCCGGGCGTTCATCTTCAGGTCCGGCGGCAGCCCGTACGCGATGTAGGGCGGTTCGTTCCAGGAGTGCACGACCCTGAGCGCGGTGTCGCGCAGGAGGGCCGCCTCGAAGGCGAAGCCGATCAGCGAGTCGTCCGGGGCGCCGGTGTCGAGTCCGAGCACGACGGGCCGGAAGGGCGCCACGGCGGAGGGGATGCCCGTCGGGTCCGCCACGTGCTCGTCCGCGGCCTGTTCACCGGCCCGTACGAACACCACGGGCCGCTCGGCGTGGGCCGCGACGGCCAGCCCCACGGAGCCGACCATGAATCCGCCCGCCCCGCTCAGCCCGCGCGTGCCGAGGACCAGGAGTTCGGCGTCGTCCACGGCCTTCAGGAGCGCCTCGGCGGGCCGGCCCGTGAGCTGCTGTGTGCCGACCTCGACTCCCGGGTGACGTGCCCGCACCCCTTCGGCCGCTTCGCGCGGTATCCGCTCGCTCCAGTGCTGGTGGGTCTCGGCTCCGAGCAGCGGGGCCTGGGCCAGCGGGTCCGGGGCCGGTTCCCAGACGTTGACCAGCCTGACCGGCAGACCGCGCAGCCGTGCCTCGCGGGCGGCCCATTCGGCGGCGGCGAGACTCTCGGGAGAACCGTCGAGGCCCACGGTGACGGTGCGGGGCATGATGTCCACCTCCTGAATCGGGGGCCCGGTGGGGCTCCGATTCCAGCGTCGTGTCGAGCGGTCGGTCGGGGGCAGGGGCCGCAGGTCCCCGATGCGGGCCGTTCGGCCCATGCGGGCGGTCGCCCGCCCGCGCGCCCCCCGGGGGCGGCGCCGCCGCCCCGCGCGCGGCCCGGCGGGCCGGAGGCGAACCCCACGGTCACGCCGTTCT
>NZ_JBHYXD010000059.1:13669-15140 GCF_042751995.1 Streptomyces sp. NPDC059371
CGGGCGCCGCGCGCGCCGCCCCCCGCCCGGCGCCCGCGGGCGCGCGGGGCGGGGCGCGCGGCCCCCGCGCCCGACGGCCGCACCCGGGACGGTCGGTGGCCGACGAACGGTCCACCGGCATGCCCGGCGAGCCGTCCGACAGGTGCCGGGCGCGTCCGCTCGGCACACCACGCCCCTCCATCACGATGCCCGCGGCCGCGCACATTCGCAGCGCGACGCCGCCGATCAGGGCGGGCCCGGGGCGCCGCGCCGTCAGGCCTCCGCGAGGGCCGCTCGGGTCCGTTCGAGACGGGCGCGTTCGGGCGCGCTGCCGGTGAGCGTGATGGCGGCGTCGTACGCCCGCAGTGCCTCGGCGTCGCGTCCGAGCCGGCGCAGCAGCTCGGCCCGTACGGCGTGGAAGGCGTGGTACCCCTCCAGGTCCAGCGCCTCCACGAGTGCGAGGGCGGTCCGCGGTCCCTCGGTCTCGGCCACGGCGACCGCACGGTTGAGGGCCACGACCGGGCTGGGCGCGAGTGACATGAGCTGGTCGTACAGCGCCAGGATCTGGCCCCAGTCCGTGGCGGCGGCGGTCGGCGCGTCGCTGTGGACGGCGTTGACCGCGGCCTGGATCTGGTACGGCCCCGGCCGGTCCCGGCGAAGACAGCGGCGCACGAGGGCCTGCCCCTCGGTGATCAGGTCCCGGTCCCAGAGCGTCCGGTCCTGTTCGGCGAGGAGGACCAGGTCACCGTCCGCCGTCGTACGGGCGGGCCGCCGGGCCTCGACGAGCAGCATCAGCGCGAGCAGACCGAGCGCCTCGGGTTCGTCCGGCATGAGCTCGACGAGGAGGCGTCCGAGGCGGAGGGCCTCGGCGCAGAGGTCCGCCCGGCCCCCGTACCCCTCGTTGAAGACGAGGTAGACGACGGCCAGGACGCCTCTGACCCGGTCGGGCAGGTCCGCGTCGCGCGGGACGCGGTAGGGGATGCCCGCGTCGCGGATCTTGGCCTTGGCGCGGACGATCCGCTGGGCCATGGTGGGTTCGGGGACGAGGAAGGCGCGCGCGATCTGCCCGGTGGTCAGACCGCCGAGGAGTCGCAGGGTGAGGGCTACCTGGGCTTGTGGGGCCAGCGCGGGGTGGCAGCAGGTGAAGATCAGACGGAGTCGGTCGTCGCGCACGGGTCCCTCCTCCACGGGGTCGTCCGGGGCCCGCAGCCGGGCGGCTTCGGTCTGCCGGGCGGCGCGGGTGGACTCGCGGCGCAGCCGGTCGACGGCGCGGTTGCGGGCGGTCGTGATGATCCAGCCGGCCGGGCTCGGCGGTACGCCGGTCTCCGGCCACTTCGCCATGGCCGTGGCGAACGCGTCCTGGACCCGGGGGGGCGCGCGCGGGGGGGGCGCCCCCCCCGCCCCCCCCCCCGCCGCCCCGCCCCCCCCCCCCCCCGCCCCCCCCCGGGGCTGATTCCAGCCACCGCCGCCGCCCGCGACTCAGGGTGCGTGT
>NZ_JBHYXD010000059.1:15150-20681 GCF_042751995.1 Streptomyces sp. NPDC059371
CGGCGGTACGCCGGACTCCGCCCACTTCGCCTGGGCCGGGGCTAACGCGTCCTGGACCGCTACCGGGCCGAGGCCTATGCCCCCGTGTACGCGGATCAGGACGGCGACCGCCCGGCCGTACTCGGCGCGGAAGACGGCCTCGACGTCATCGGCGCCGACGGTCATCAGTGCTCGGTCTCGTGGGTGAACGGGCGCACCTCGATCGGGAGCGTCGTCGCCAGGGCCGCCTTGCGCCCCCATGTCAGCGCCGCGTCCAGGTCGGGGGCCTTGATCAGACAGATCCCGCCCAGATACTCCTTGCTCTCCGCGTACGGCCCGTCGGTGACCAGGACGTCGCCGTCCCGGGCCCGCAGCACGGTGGCGGTGTCCGGTCCGTGCAGTCCCCCGGCGAACACCCAGGCGCCGGCCTCGCGCAGCTCCGTGTGGAACACCTCCAGCTTGTGCATGATCTCTTCCAGGACCTCGGGCGCGGGCGGCTCGCCCTGCGGCTGCATCACGCTCAACAGGTAGTACTTCATGATGTGTCCTCCTCGGTGGTCCCACTCGGCGTCTTTCCCCCTACACGAACGGGACGGCGCCGGATCGACACACGCCACGACGACAGCGGGAGATTCCTTCGATGACCGTCCCACCGCATCCTCTCGTCGCCGCGGCCCGGGACCTGGCCTCCCGGGTGCTGGCACCGCTGGCCGAGAAGGTGGACCGGGACGGCGTGCCCGTGAGCAGCGTCGAGGCCGTCAAGCGGTCGGGGCTGCTCGGGATCACCGCGCCGGTCGCGGACGGCGGCTCGGCGGCGCCCGCGGCGGTGGTCCGCGAGACCGCGGAGATCCTGGCCGGGGCGTGCTGCTCGACGTGGTTCGTACAGACCCAGCACCACACGCCGGTGGCGACCCTGGCGAAGAGCGGTCTTCCGGTACGGGAACGTCTGCTGGGTCCGCTCGCCCGCGGTGAGCTGCTGTCCGGTGTCGCCTACGCCCAGTTGCGGGCCCATCCGCGCGTCCCGGTACGGGTCACACGCGAGCGCGGCGGCTGGCGCTTCGACGGGACGGTCCCGTGGTACACCGGCTGGGGGCTGAACGACGTCATGCTGCTGGCCGGGGTGACGGACGACGACGAGGCGCTGTTCGCGTTCACGGAGGCGCGCGAGCAGCCGGGGCTGCGCCCGTCCCCGCCGATGCGGCTCGCCGCGCTCACCGCGTCCCGGACGGTCTCGCTGGAGCTGGACGGGCTGTGGCTGCCCGACGACGCGGTGGCGCTGCGCACCCCGTACGCGTCCTGGGCGGTCACCGACCGGCCCAAGAACACCAATGCCTCACCGGCCGTCTTCGGGATCACCGCGACGGCGATCGGCCTGCTGGAGGACGATCCCTCGGCCGGGGACACGGCGGCCGCGCTGCGGGCGCGACTCGACGAGGTCCGGCGGCAGGCGTACGAGCTCGCCGACCACCCGGTGCCGGCCGAGCGGATCGAGGAGCGGCTGGAGTGCAAGACACGGGCGTACGACGTGATGCGGGCGGCCACCACGGCGGCGGTCGTGGCCGGAGGCGGGCGGGCGATGGATCTGCGCAGTCCTGCCCAACGGCTCGCCCGCGAGGGGATGTTCCTGCTCGTGCAGGGGCAGACGGCCGTGGTGCGCGCCGCGCACCTCGGGTCGCTGGGTTCGCATCCGCGGCCCGGTCCGCTCAGCCGCTGAAGGGCACCTGCGCCGCCGCCGCGGGCGGGGTCGCGAACGGGTGCCGCCACAGGCCACGCGCGGTGAGCCGGGGCAGGACGCCTTCTCCGAACCAGTACGCCTCCTCCAGGTGCGGATAGCCGGAGAGCACGAACTCGTCGATGCCGAGGGCGTGATACTCCCCGATCCGGTCGGCGACCTCCTCGTGGCTGCCGACCAGCGCGGTGCCCGCTCCGCCGCGCACCAGACCGATGCCGGCCCACAGATTGGGGTGGATCTCCAGTCCGTCCCGGCCGCCGCCGTGCAGCGCGAGCATCCGCCGCTGGCCCTCGGACTCGCTGCGGGCGAGCCCCTCCTGCACGGACCGCACGGTCGCCGGGTCGAAGCCGTCGAGGAGCCGGCGGGCCTCCGCCCACGCCTGCTCGGAGGTGTCGCGGGTGATGACGTGCAGCCGGATGCCGAACCGCAGGGTCCGGCCCTCCTTCGCCGCGAGCCCGCGGATCCAGGCGATCTTCTCGGCGACCTGGGCGGGCGGTTCGCCCCAGGTGAGGTAGACGTCTGCGTGCCGGGCGGCGATCTCCCCGGCGATCGGTGAGGAGCCGCCGAAGTAGACCTCGGGGACCGGGTCGGGGACCCGGGCGAGCCGGGCGTCCGCCACCCGGAGGTGTTCGCCGGACAGGTCGACGGTCTTGCCGTCCCACAAGTCCCGGACGATCTCGAGGAATTCGCCGGTACGGCGGTAGCGGGCGTCCTTGTCGAGGAAGTCGCCGTACGCGCGCTGCTCGTGGCTCTCGCCGCCGGTCACCACGTTCAGCAGGAGCCGTCCGCCGCTCTGGCGCTGGAAGGTGGAGGCCATCTGCGCGGCGAGTGTGGGCGACACGAACCCCGGCCGGAAGGCGACGAGGAACTTCAGCCGCTCCGTGTGCTGACTGACCATCGCGGTCGTCAGCCACGCGTCCTCGCACCAGGCGCCCGTGGGGGTGAGGGCGCCGACGAATCCCAGGTCCTCCGCGGCGCGGGCGATCTGGCTCAGATAGGCGACCGTCGGCGGCCGGTCCCGTCCCGATGACGTGGCGGGCGTGCCATGACCACCGCCGACGACATCGCGGCTGTCGCCGTTGGTGGGCAGGAACCAGTGGAAGGTGAGGGACACGGCGGCGTTCTCCGATCGTGGGGGCCTGCTGGGCCGGGGGAACCGTCCGACGGCGGCTAGAGGAGGCCGTGTCGCGGCGGCCTGGTGCCGTTCAGGACGTAGCGGCCGATGTGCTGGATCTTCCAGCGGGCCGGGTCGTGCAGGGTGTGGGTGCGGGCGTCGCGCCAATGCCGGTGCAGGTTCAGCGAGTCGAGTGCCGAACGGGTGCCGGACACCTCGAACAGGGCGTCGGCCACCAGGACGGCGGTGGCGGAGGTGTGCGCCCTGGCGGCGGCCACGGCGATGGACGCCTCGGCCGCGGACGCGTCGGTGAGACCGTCGCGGGCCGCGTCGACCGCGCGGGCCGCGACGCCGAGCAGCGCCTCGGACGCCCGGACCTGGAGGGCGAGTTCACCGAAGCGCTGGATGAGCAACGGGTCCTCGGCCGCGGTGTCCGCACCGCTCTCGAACCAGGGCCGGCTCTTGGTCCGCACGAACTCCACCGCCTCGGCGAGCGCCCCCGCCGCGATCCCGGCGTCGATGGCGGCGTGCAGCAACTGCGCCACCGCACCGTGCAGTTGCGGCTCCCGGAAGGTGAGGTGGTGCGGGACCACCCGGTCGGCCGGAACGACGACGGCGTCGAGCCGGACCGTGCCGCTGGCCGTGGTGCGCTGCCCCATTCCGTCCCAGTCGTCGACGACCGCGACACCGTCGGCGTTCCGTGGGACGAAGGCGACGTGCAGGTTGTCGTCCTCGGCACGGGCCAGGACAGGGATCCAGTCGGCGAAGAGCGCCCCGGTGGAGTAGTGCTTGACACCGGTGAGCCGGTACGAGCCGTCCGGGCGCGCGTCGAGCCGGGTGCGGATGTCCTGGACGTGCGCCGTCCCCGCTTCCGACTGCGCGTTGCCGAACCGCCGCCCCGCCAGGACCTCGGCGAAGAAGAACTCCCGCTGCTCCGGGCTTCCCTGGCGGCGTATCACATTCGTGTACACGAAGTGGTTCTGCGGGATCTGGGCGAGGCTGGCGTCGGCCGAGGCCAGCAGCCGGAAGATCTCGGCCAGGGTCTCCTGGCGTACGTCCGCTCCGCCGTGTTCGGCCGGCACCGTGACGGCGAGCAGACCGGAGGCGGAGAGACGTTCCAACTCTTCGTACGGCAGGCGCCGTTCGGCGTCCCGCGCCGACGCTCCGGGGCGGAACTCGTCGGCGAGGGCGGCGGCGACGGCCAGCGCCTCGGCGTCGTCCGCGATCACCTTGGCGGTCATGGGTGTCAGCCCGTCGCGGCGAGCAGGGGTGTACGGCCCAGGGCCGCGGAGAACTGGTCCACCACCTGGACCAGGGCCTCGGCGCTGCCCGGCGCCACGGTGACGCTCCCGTCCTGGCCCGTGATGATGTCCTTGTCGAGGGTGAACCAGCCCTGCACGATATGGGCCGCCCCCATGGAGTTGAGGACCGGACGGAGCGCGTAGTCCAGGGCCAGCACATGGGCGGTGCTGCCTCCGGTCACCAGGGGCAGCACGGTCTTCCCGGTCAGGGCGTACTGCGGGAGCAGATCGAGCAGGGCCTTCAGGACGCCGGAGTAGGCGGCCTTGTAGACGGGGGTGCCGATGACCACTCCGTCGGCACGGGCGAACAGTTCGGTCGCCTCCACTATGGCCGGGTGCTGGAAGTCCGCGCCGAGCAACGCCTCCGCGGGAATCGTCCGGACGTCGAGGGGGATCACCTCGTGGCCCTGAGCGGCGAGCCGCGCGTCGAGATGGCGCAGGAGCTTGGCGGTGCGGGAGGAGACCGAGGGGCTGCCGGAGACGGACAGGACGGTGGCCATGAATCCTCTTTCGTGAACGGGTTCCGGTGGACGGGTTCCGGGTGAGTGCCGTGAGCGGGCTCGCGGGTGGATTCCGTGACCCGGTTCCGGGTGAGTGGGCGTGACCGGCGTTCCGGGGCGACGGACTGCCGGGGAGCGGTGAGCGAACGGGGACGACGGGCCAGGCTCGCACTGCACGCGCGTGGCTCGCTGGAAAGGGGCCTGAGTCCTGACGGACTCCCGTCCTCCGTGCGGCAGTTCAGCGCATCGTGCGGACCGCGGCGCGGCACACGGGGCTGTTGGCTGTCCGGGACGCGTCGGGGTCCGGGAACTCAGCCGCGATCAGGCGGAGTCCGGGAGCCGGAGCGAGGGCGGGAGACCAGGGCGCGTGCCGGATCACGGAGAGAACAAGCCACCGTGGGCGGACGAACCGCGCGAAGGAGACCCGGGATCGGGGTCGTCAGACTTCGCGGCGACAGAAGGCGCTGCAGACACGCGCGAGGTCGACGTGGCGTCGTCGCGTGAGGTCCAGTCGCTTCTTCATACGGAGATCGTCGCAGCCCAGGGCGAGGACAGTCAAGGAACGACGGTCCGGTCTCGCATCCCGGACCATGACATGTCTCGGCGAAAGCCGGGCAAGCGGAATCCACGGGACTCGGCACTCCGGGTCCGACGTCCGAGCTGGAGGTGTCTGCCGCCATGGGCACAAAGGTGCTGGAACGATTTCCCGCCGGTGCACCTCGTGGATCCTGGACCGCGGAGGAGTACGCGGCCCGGCGCAGGACCGAGGGCCTGAAGGCGACGGTCGTGATGGACCTGAACTCGGACGCATTCCTCGTGGTCGTTCCGGCCGGCGACGAGGACTGAGCCGGACCACGCGGCGGGGGGCGCGCCCGCGGCGCCCGGGCGGGCCCGCGCCCGCGGCT
>NZ_JBHYXD010000059.1:20691-55454 GCF_042751995.1 Streptomyces sp. NPDC059371
CGACACTGTCGCTCTGGAGTCCCGCGCAGAGCACCAGGCGGTCGGCCCGCAGGGTGGCGGGGGGGGGCGGGGCCCCCCGCGCCCCCCGGGGGGGGCCACCGTCGTGAAACCGGAACCGGTGGACTCGGTGCGGTCGAACCCCGTCAGGTCGGACCGGCCTCGCTCCGGCACTGCCTCTCAGACCTCGACGCGCTCGTCCCCCCGGGCCCCTGGCGCGGACGTCCGCCCGGAGTCGGCGCCGGGCTCGCGGCTGAGTGCCCCCGGCCACCACGCCCGGCGCCCGATGTCACGGACCAGGGCGGGCACCAGCAGGGAGCGGACGACCAGGGTGTCGAGCAGGACGCCGAACGCGACGATGAAGGCGATCTGCACCAGGAAGGCCAGCGGGATCACCGACAGTGCGGCGAAGGTCGCGGCCAGCACCACGCCCGCCGAGGTGATCACCCCGCCGGTGGCGACGAGGCCGCGCAGCACACCCTGGCGTACCCCGTGACGCAACGACTCCTCGCGGACCCGCGACATCAGGAAGATGTTGTAGTCGACGCCGAGGGCCACCAGGAACACGAAGCCGTACAGCGGCACGGAGGCGTCGGTGCCGGTGAAGCCGAACCCGTGCCGGAACACGAGCGACGAGATGCCCAGCGTGGCGACGAAGTTGAGCGCCACCGTGGCCACCAGGAGCAACGGCATGAGCAGCGAGCGGAGCAGGACGGTCAGTATGACCAGGATGATGGCGAGGACCACCGGCACGATGAGCGTGCGGTCGCGTTCGGCGGTCCGCCGGGTGTCGTACTGCTGGGCCGCGTAGCCCCCGACGAGCGCGTCGGCGCCCGGTACGGCGTGCACCGCCGTGCGCAGCCGGGCGACCGTCGCCTTCGCCGCGTCGGTGTCCGCGGCGGACCGGAGCGTGACGTCGACACGGACCCGGCCGCCGACGATCCGGGGCGCTCCCCCGCCGGGCCGACCGGACGCCGTCACCGCGGCGGCCGACGCGACGCCGTCCGTGGCGCGCGCCGCGGACGTGACCTGCGCGACGCGACCGGCGTTCGCGATGATCACGGCGGGGTTGCCGGAGCCGCCGGGGAAGTGCCGCCCGAGGGTCTCCTGCGCGGCGACCGACGGCGCGTCGTTGACGAAGGTCTCGGCGAGCGGGATGCCCTTCGCGGTCAGGGTGGGCGCGAAGGCCGCGCAGGCGAGGAGCCCGGCCAGGGCCATCGCCCAGACCTTGCGCGGTGCGCGGTCGACCAGCGTCGCGACCCGGTTCCAGATGCCGTCGCCGGTGCTCACCCCGCCCGCCGGACGGGGCTTGGCCGGCCAGTAGGCGGCACGGCCGAGGAGCACCAGGACGGCGGGCAGGAAGGTGAGCGAACTGAGCGCGGCGCAGGCCACGCCGATGGCACCCACGGGACCGAGCGACCGGTTGTTCGTCAGATCGCTGAGCAGCAGCGCCAGCAGTCCGAGGGCGACGGTTCCCGCGCTCGCGACGATCGCGCCCCAGGACTGCCGCAGCGCCGCCCGTACGGCGGTGAACCGATCGGCGCTCAGGGCCAGTTCCTCACGGAAGCGGGCGCTGAACAGGAGCGCGTAGTCGGTCGCGGCGCCGATCACCAGGATCGAGAGGATGCCCTGCACCTGGCCGTCGACGCGTACGACGCCGTGGTCGGCGAGGACGTAGACGACGGCGCAGGCCAGGCCGAGCGCGAACACCGATCCGAGGATGATGAGGAAGGGCAGCAGCACACTGCGGTAGACGAGCAGCAGGATCACGAGGACGGTCGCCAGGGCCACCCCGAGGAGCAGTCCGTCGATCCCGGCGAAGGCGTCGCCGAGGTCGGCCTGGCCGGCCGCGGGTCCGGCGATCCACGCGGTCGTTCCGGGGACACCCTCGGCGGCGGTACGAATCCGGTCGACGGTGTCGGGAAGCCGCTTGCCGAGGTCGGGCCTGAGCTGGACGACACCTTCCAGCGCCTCGCCGTCGTCCGACGGCAACGCGGGGGACGGCCGGCCCACCACGCCGGGAGTGCCGGCGAGGGCGGCGAGCGCGCGGGTCGCGGCGGACCGCCGGGCCGTGGCCTTGGAGGCGTCGCCGTCCACGGTCCACACGACGATCGCGGGCAGCGTCCCGTCCTGCTGGAAGGCACGCTGCTGCGCCACCACCTTCGTGGACTCGGCGCTGCGCGGCAGGAACGCGGCCTGGTCGTTGGTGGAGACCTCGCCGAGCCGGCCGGCGTAGGGGCCGAGGGTGCCCCCGATGCCGAGCCAGGCGACGAGCAGGACGACGGGGATCAGCCACAGGGCTCGTCGCGGGGTGAGGGACATCGTTCTCCAGGTTTCGCCTCAGGTGTCTCGATGAATGACAATCTCAATCATTGAGATATCTTGCGGCCAGATCGTAGACCATGCCCGGGGTTCCGGCTCGGGGGGCCGTTCGGATGCGTCGGAGCGCGTTCGGACGCGGGCGCCCGCGGGGCGGGTTCAGCGGCCGGGTGACCGTACGGCCGAGAGCTGTTCGTTCATCGCCGCCAGGAACCGGAGGACCACCGACAGCTCGTCCTCGCTGAAACCGGACCGCACGCTCGCCGTGACGTCGGCGAGCGGCCGGAAGTGGGAGCGCGCGGCGGACCTGGCGTCGGGATCGTAATGAAGGTGGACCACCCTGCGGTCGGGGCTCTCCCGGACGCGCCGGATGTGACCCGCGCGTTCGAGCCGGTCCAGACACGCGGTGACCGCGCCCGAGGTGAGTCCGAGGTGCTCGCGCAGCCGGCCCGGGGTGAGCGGCTCGGGGGAGTCGAGGATCGCCGCGAGCGCCAGCACGTCCGTCGCGTGCAGACCGTGTTCCCCGGCGAAGCCGTGGACCAGCCGGTTGATCTCGCCGTTCAGCCGGCGCAGCTCGACCGCGAAGGAGTGAAGATCCGTCGCCGCGGCCCGGTCCCGGCCCGTATCGGGGTCCGGATCGTCCGTCCGGTCGTCACGGTCGTCTCGTCTGGCCACGTGATCAGCCTATAGAAGTCCCGACGCCTCCCCCGTTCGGGCGTCCGGCACCCGGCGGCCGCCCCGTCCGGCGCATCCGCGGGCGGTGCCGGGGTGGAAGGGATCAGGGACGAAGGCGGTCCCCGAGGGGGCCCGGCGGCGACCGACGGAGGACCCATGAGCGACGAGGAGACCAGTACCGGCATCGGCCCCAGGTGTCTGGTGACCGGTGCCACCGGCTACATCGGCGGACGGCTGGTCCCCGAACTGCTGGCCGCGGGGTACCGGGTGCGCTGTCTGGCCCGCTCGCCGGCCAAGCTGCGCGACTATCCCTGGGCGGGCGAGGCGGAGGTGGTGCGCGGCGACGTCACGGACGCCGAATCGGTCGCCGACGCGCTGCGCGGCTGCGAGGTCGCGTACTACCTCGTGCACGCTCTCGGCACGGGCCACGACTTCGAGGAGACGGACCGCGGGGCGGCCCGGATCTTCGGCGAACAGGCCCGTGCGGCGGGCGTGCGGCGCATCGTCTATCTGGGCGGCCTCACCCCCGCGGGCGTTCCGGTCGCCGAGCTGTCGCCGCACCTGAGGTCCCGGGCCGAGGTGGGGCGCATCCTGCTGGAGTCGGGCGTACCGACCACCGTGCTGCGCGCCGCGGTGATCATCGGCTCCGGCTCGGCCTCCTTCGAGATGCTGCGCTATCTCACCGAGCGGCTGCCGGTGATGGTGACACCGAGCTGGGTGCACACCCGCATCCAGCCGATGGGCGTACGCGATGTCCTGCGCACCCTGGTCGGCAGCGCCGGGATGCCGGCGGAGGTCAACCGCGCCTTCGACATCGGCGGCCCCGACGTCCTCACGTACCTGGAGATGATGCGGCGGTACGCGGCCGTCGCCGGGCTGCCGCGCAGGCTGATCTTCCCGGTGCCGGTCCTCACGCCCCGGCTGTCCAGTCACTGGGTCGGACTGGTCACCCCGGTGCCCGCGTCGATCGCGCGTCCGCTCACCGAGTCGCTGCGCCATGAGGTCGTGTGCCGCGAGCACGACATCGTCCGGTACGTTCCCGATCCTCCGGGACGGCCGATCGGCTTCGACGCGGCGGTGTCCCTTGCACTCCAGCGGGTGCGCGACGCCCAGGTGACGACCCGGTGGTCGTCGGCGTCGTATCCCGGGACGGCCAGCGACCCGCTCCCCACCGACCCCGACTGGGCGGGCGGCAGCCTCTACACGGACGACCGCGAACTGGCCGTGGACGCCTCGCCGAAGAACCTGTGGCGGGTGATCGAGGGCATCGGCGGCGACAACGGCTGGTACTCGTTCCCGCTGGCCTGGGCGGTGCGCGGCTGGATGGACCGGATGGTGGGCGGGGTGGGACTGCGGCGCGGACGCCGGGACGCCAGCCGGCTGCGGGTGGGCGACTCCCTGGACTTCTGGCGGGTGGAGGAGATCGAGCCGGGCCGGCTGCTGCGGCTGCGGGCCGAGATGAGACTGCCCGGCCTCGCATGGCTGGAGATGTACGCCGACGCGACGGACGACGGGCGTACGCGCTACCGGCAGCGGGCCCTGTTCCATCCGCACGGGCTGCTGGGGCACCTGTACTGGTGGAGCGTCTCGCCGTTCCACGCCGTGGTGTTCGGCGGCATGGCCCGGAACATCGCGCTGGCGGCCAAGAACGCCCCCGCGGACGCGCCCGCCCCGGCGCTCACCCGCTGAGCCGCGGGCGGCGCCTTGGCCCACGGCGCCGTGCCTTGTCCCGCCACGCTGAGCCGCGGCCCGCCCTACTGTGCCGCGGCCCGCCGTGCTGTGCCCTGTCCCGCCACGCCGTGTCGTGTCCCGCCGTGCCGTGCCGTGTCACCGACCTCGCCTCCGCGAGGGGCGGGCGCGCCTCCTCACGAACCGGCCAAGCCGCATCCGCATCCGTCCCCCGAGCCGAAGCAGACCGACGCCGTTACCCCGCTGAGCACCGCCCCGGAGCCACCCCATGACCGTCTCGATCGTGCTGTTCACCTCCGACCTGCGCCTGCACGACCATCCGCCGCTGCGGGCCGCCCTCGACGGTTCGGACGCGGTGGTGCCGCTCTTCGTCCGCGACGACGCCGTCGCGGACGCCGGGTTCACCGCCCCCAACCGGATGGCGTTCCTCGCCGACTGTCTGACCGACCTGGACGCCGGGCTCCGCGACCGCGGCGGGCGCCTGGTGGTGCGCTCCGGCGACGTGGCCGCCGAGGTGGCCAAGGCGGCCGTCGAGGCCGACGCCGACGAGGTGCACATCGCGGCGGGGGTCAGCGCGTACGCGCACCGCAGGGAGGAGCGGCTGCGCGCCGCCCTGGAGGCGGACGGCCGCCGCCTGTACGTCCACGACGCGGTGGTCACCGCGCTCGCTCCCGGCGCCGTGACCCCGGCTTCCTCCGACCACTTCGCCGTCTTCACGCCGTACCACCGGCAGTGGGCGCGGCAGCCGTTGCGGGACCCGCTCGCGGCTCCCCGGACCGTCCGGGTGCCGGACGGCGTCGGTTCGGAGGCGGTCCCCTCGCGCTCGGACGTGTCCGGGGTGTCCGAGGGGCTGGCCCGGGGCGGCGAGAGGGAGGCCAGGAAGCGGCTGACGGCCTGGCTGCGCAACGGGATCGGGGCGTACGAGGACGGCCACGACGACCTGCCCGGCGACGCGACCTCCCGGCTCTCCCCTCATCTGCACTTCGGCACGCTGTCGGCGGCCGAGCTGGTGCACCGGGCGCGCGGCGCGGGCGGTCCGGGTGCCGAGGCGTTCGTCCGGCAGGTCGCGTGGCGCGACTTCCACCACCAGGTGCTGGCCGCGCGGCCGGACGCGTCGGCCGCCGACTACCGCTCCCGGCACGACCATTGGCGCTCGGGGGCCGAGGCCCGGGACGACATCGAGGCGTGGCGGGAGGGGCGGACCGGCTATCCGGTGGTGGACGCGGCGATGCGGCAACTGCGCCACGAGGGCTGGATGCACAACCGGGGGCGCCTGCTCGCCGCGAGCTTCCTGGTCAAGACGCTGTACGTGGACTGGCGGATCGGGGCCCGGCACTTCCTGGACCTGCTGGTGGACGGCGATGTCGCCAACAACCAGCTCAACTGGCAGTGGATGGCGGGAACGGGCACGGACAGCCGGCCCAACCGCGTCCTGAACCCGCTGACCCAGGCCAGGCGCTACGACCCGGACGGGGCATATGTCCGGTACTGGGTGCCCGAGTTGGCGGAGATCGCCGGACATGCCGTGCATGAACCGTGGAAGCTCCAGGGCCTGGACCGGGCCGCGTGCGCCTACCCGGACCCGATCGTCGACCTGTCCGAGGGGCTGGCCCGGTTCAGGAAGGCCCGTGGCCTGGACTGACGGCAACGCCCTGGCCGCGTGCACGAACGAGTGGATCCGAATATAAACTGCCGAGGATTTTACCTGTTGTAGAGATTCCTCGTCGGTGCGCCGCCGTATTGATGGTCGTCCGAACCACTCGTACCGGATCCGTGCGCACCGGATCCATCGCGCGGCCACCCCGGAGGCAACAGCCCCGGAAGCGCCGCACCCGCCCCAGGAGGCTGTTCAATGCGCATTACACGGAACGTGGGAACCCTCTTCGTGGCCGGTGCGTTGACGCTGACCCTGGCCGCACTCGCCTATCCGGCCATGCTGGGAATCCAGACCACGTCGGCCGCCCCGGTCCGGATCATCGCCAATCCGTCCTCGGGGCCGCTGACCGAGGCCGACCGCGACTTCGTCGTCAAGGTGCGCGCGGCGGGACTGTGGGAGTACCCGGTCGGGCAACTGGCCCTGCAGAAGGGGACCAGCCCGGCGGTCCGCACGGCGGGTGAGCACCTGATCTCGGGCCACGCCGGTCTCGACGCCACGAGCCGCAAGGTCGCCAAGGAACTCGGCATCACGCTGCCCAACAAGCCGTCCCCGCAGCAGCAGGGCTTCGTGGCGACCTTGAGCGGGGACTCCGGCACGAAGTTCGACACCGACTTCGCCAACATCCTGCGCATCACGCACGGACAGATCTTCTCGACCGTGGCGAAGATCCGCGCCACGACGGAGAACACTCTCGTACGGCAGCTCGCCGACCAGGCCAACGACACCGTCCTGGACCACATCACCGTGATGGAGAAGACCGGCCTGGTCAACTTCGACCAGGTGATCATCCAGGAGACCACCGTCCCGAAGGTGCCCGCGGTGAATCTGACGCCTCCCGCGCCGCAGCCCGGCGAGCCGGAGGTCGTCCTGACGCCTCCGGCGGGCGGGACGTCTCAGCCGGCGGGCGGGGCCTCGCTGCCCGCGGGAGGGGCCGCGCTGCCCTCGCCGACGCCGACCGTGGGCTGAACACCGCGGATCATGTGAACGGCGGTCGCCCGAGCGAGAGTTCGCGAGGGCGGCCGCTTTTCCGTTCAGCCCTCGGCCAGGCTCACCAGAGAGGTGAGGGCCTCTCTCAGTCCCGGCGGCCGGAGCATGCCCTGTTCCGGGCGTCCGGCCCAGCCGGGGCCGCCGAGGAGCACGGCGGGCCGGCCGCGGGCGCCCTTGACTCCCCAGGTGGTGGCCGCGATGTGCCGGGCCAGGGGGCGGTCGGCGGTGGAGCGGGTCTGCGACCACAGCACGACGGCGACAGGACCCAGCCGCCGCACCGCCGCGGTCAGCGCCTCCGGGGGCACGGCGGGGCCGAACATCCGTGTGGGCAGGCCCTGTTCGGCGAGCCCCGCGTGCAACGCCTCCAGCGGAAGGCAGTGCTGCTCGCCAGGCACGCAGGCCAGCACGATCGGTCCCCCGCCCGTGGCCGGCGTCTTGGGCTCCACCGGTCCCGAAGCGCGGTGCAGCACACGGGAGATGTGCCACGACAGCAGGTGTTCGACCTCCACGTAGCGGTCCCCGGCGGACTCCCATTTGCGGCCCACCGCGTGCAGGGTCGGCACCATCACCTCCTCCCAGCCGACGACCACGCCGTGCCGCTCGACGAGCGCGGTCAACTGGTCGTCCACGGAAGGCGCGTCGAGACGTACGGCGGCGCGCGCGAGACCCTTGCACTCCTGCCGGGGATCCCCGAGGGGCTCCGCTCCGGCCGCCCGCGCCGCGGGTTCCGGCCCGTCGGCCGTGCTCCCGCCCTCGGGCTCCAGGGGGTCGGACCAGCCCTTCGCCGCCCTGGCGGCCTCGGCGGGCGGCACTCCGACCGAGGTCAGCCGGCACATCTCCTCGAGCATGGCCACGTCCTGGGGCGTCCAGCGGCGGTGCCGCCCGCCGGAACGGACCGCGGGTCCCATTCCGTACCTGCGGTCCCAGGAACGCAGCGTGGTGGGTGACACTCCCAGGCGGCGGGCCAGCGCGCCCGTGGTGACACCGGCTTCGACGGATCCCGTGCCCGGTTCCCGCCCCTGATCAGACCGGCCATCACCCATACGGCGACTATACGACGCAGAAACGATGCGAGTTGTCGCTTCTGTCCCATGGTTCACACAATCGGTTTCACGGGGCCCCGCACAGGGAGTTCCCGGAGCAAGGAGCCGTGGCCATGAGCGCAGATACGATCGCCGAGCAGCCGACCGCCGAGAGCACGGACGCGATCACGGACGCGGAACTGGCCCGTGGGATCGTCGACGGGGACGAGGCTTCCCTGGCCACCGCGTACCGGCGCTGGGCGGCCCTCGTCCAGGCCCTCGCCCGGCGTTCGCTGGGCGACCCGCGCGAGGCGGAGGACGTCACCCAGCAGGTGTTCCTCGCCGTGTGGCGGGGCGCGCGGGGTTACCGGCCCGAGCGCGGCCCGGTGGCGGCCTGGCTCGTGGGCATCACCCGGCGCAAGATCGCCGACGCGCTGTCCGCGCGGACCCGGCGCACCGAACTGGTGGGGGCGGCCGGGGCCCTCCTGGCCCTCGCCGACGACTCCCGCGCCCGGCCCGAGGCCTCGCTCGACCGGGTCGTCGTCCGGCACGAGCTGGCCAAGCTCCCGAAGCCGCAGCGCCGGGTCCTGCACCTCGCGTTCTACGAGGACCTCACCCAGACCCAGATCGCCCAGCGCACCGGCTGGCCGCTGGGCACCGTCAAGAGCCACTCCCGGCGCGGTATGCACCAGCTCCGCGACTGCCTCCGCCCGGTGGCCGAGGTCTGACTCCCGGCGGCCGCGGTCCGAGCACGGACGGTCCGCCGCCGTTTCCGGTCCGTCGTCGTTCTCGGTCCGTCGTCGTTTTCCGGTCAGCCGGCCAATCCGCCGCCCCGCCGGCTTCGGATCACATCCGAAATGTTCGAAGCGTCTTGGAGGACCACACTGTGAAGGAAGCCGTGCAGATCGGGCGGAACCCGTCCGCCGGACCGGACCTGCCGGATCTCATGGCCCGGGTCGCCCGCGGTGACCAGGACGCGTTCGCCTCGCTCTACGACGTGGTGGCGGGCCCCGTCCTCGGCGTCGTGCGCAGGGTCCTGCGGGACCAGGCACAGTCGGAGGAGGTCGCCCAGGAAGTGCTGGTCGAGGTGTGGCGGACCGCCGCCCGCTACCGCCCCGAGCGGGGGTCGGTGATGAACTGGGTCCTGACCCTCACCCATCAGCGGGCCGTGGACCGGGTGCGCTCGGTCGAGGCCTCGGCGGCGCGGGAGCACAAGGCAGCCCTCCTCGACCGGACACCCGAGTTCGACGAGGTGACCGAGCAGGTCGAGGCGCGGCTGGAACGTGAGCAGGTACGGCGCTGTCTGCGCACGCTGACGGAGCTCCAGCGCCAGTCGGTGACGCTGGCCTACTACCGCGGGCTGACCTACCGGGAGGTGGCGGAGCTGCTGGCGACTCCCCTCGGCACGGTCAAGACCCGGCTGCGCGACGGGCTGATCCGGCTGCGTGACTGCCTGGGGGTGACGGCGTGAGCACTGCTGACCTGCACACACTGACCGGCGCGTACGCGTTGCACGCGCTGGACGACGACGAACGCGAGCGATTCGAGCGGCACGCCGCGGACTGCGCCGACTGCGCGCAGGAGGTCCGTGAGCTGAGTGCCGCGGCCGCACGCCTCGGATTGGCCGTCACCGCTTCGCCGGGCCCGGCCCTGAAGGACCAGGTCATGCGGCGGATCACCACGGTCCGCCAGGAGCGGCCGCGTACCCCGCCCCTCTCCGCTCGGCGGGCCGTCGGCATCCGCTGGAGCCGGCCCGGACATTGGGCGCTCGCCGCGGCACTGGCCGCGGCGGCGGCGCTGGGCGGTACGGCGGCCTGGCAGCACGAGCGCGCGCAGGACGCCCGGGAGCAGGCCCGTCAGGCCGAACGGCGCTCGGACCAGGTGGCCGCGGTTCTCACGGCCCCCGACGCGACCTCGCGTACGGCGAAGCTGGCGGACGGGGCGAGCGGCACGGTCGTCGTGTCCCGGAACCGGGACCGGGCCGTGTTCATCTCCTCGAGGATGGCGAAGCCGCCCGGCGGCAAGGTCTACCAGCTCTGGTTCGACGACGCGGGCACCATGCGGTCCGCCGGGCTGATGGACCCGGGCCGCACCAGCGAGGCCGTCCTCATGAAGGGTTCCGTCGACGGCGCGTCCGGCATGGGAATCACCGTGGAACCGGCCGGCGGGTCCCCGAGGCCCACGTCCGCGCCGGTGGCCCTGCTGGGGCTGCCCGTCTGAGTGTTCGTCCCCTCGGCTCGGGGGAGGGGACGAACACTCGGCACGTCGTCCGCCGGGGCCGGTCAGCGGCGCGGTCGTGGCGGCAGCGGAAAGAAGCCGCTGGTGCGCGCCGCGTACTCGGCGAAACCCGGGCGCCGCGCCATGTGGCGCTCCAGCATCGGTTTCCCGCTGCCGTTGATCAGGAGGTAGCTCATCACCAGCGGTGACACCAGCGCCACGGCGGCCGACTGCGGGCTGTCGCAGGCGAGCAGGAACAGGCCCCACCAGACACAGAAGTCGCCGAAGTAGTTGGGGTGCCGGGTCCAGCTCCACAAGCCCCGGTCCATGACGCGGCCGCGGTTCGCCGGATCGGCCTTGAAGCGGGCGAGCTGGGCGTCGCCGACCGCCTCGAAGAACAGGCCGACGGCCCACAGTGCGGTGCCCGCCCAGGCGAAGCCCGTGACCGGACCCGGAATGTACTGCGCGGCCTGGACGGGCAGCGACACCAGCCACACCAGCGCCCCTTGCAGGAGGTACACCATGCGCAGGGCGTAGAGGTCACGGCTGCCGGGCGCCTTGGCCAGCATTGCTTCGTAGCGCGGGTCCTCGCCGTGTCCCCGCCCGCGCCGGGCGATGTGCGCGGCCAGCCGCAGTCCCCACACCGAGGTGAGGACGGTGACGAGCACGCGGCGGGCCTCGTCGCCCTCGCCGGCGGACGCCAGGAAGGTGACGAGGGCCACCGCGGTGAAGCCGATCCCCCAGGCGACGTCCACGATCCGGTGCAGGCCCCGGCGTACGGCGACGGCGAAGGTGGCCAGCATGACGGCGAAGGCCGCGCCGGCCGCGGGAGCGAGGTTCTGGGCGAACGCCGCCCAGGGGAATCCGGTCATGGCGTGGGGTCCTCCTTCGCGTCCTTCGTGAACAGGTACTGCTGGACATCCAGATAGCCGGAGCGGAATCCGGCTTCGGAGTACGCGAGATAGAAGGTCCACATCCGGCGGAAGGTCTCGTCGAAGCCGAGCCCGGCGACCTCGTCGGCCCGCTCGGTGAACCGCTCGCGCCACAGCCGCAGGGTCTCCGCGTAGTGCGCGCCGAAGGCGTCCCTGCGTGTGGCGCGCAGGCCGGTGTGGGCGCCGGTCACCTCGTCCACCGCCTCCACGGAGGGCAGCAGCCCGCCGGGGAAGACGTACTTCTGGATCCAGGTGAAGGTGTCGCGGGAGGCGAGCAGGCGGTCGTGCGGCATGGTGATCGCCTGGAGCGCGACGCGGCCGGCGGGGGCGAGCCGTGCGTCGAGGGTCGCGAAGTAGACCGGCCAGAACTCCTCGCCGACCGCCTCGACCATCTCGACGCTGACGACGGCGTCGTACGTCCCGGTGGCCTCGCGGTAGTCGCACAGCTCGATGCTCACCCGGTCCTCGAGTCCCGCCTCGCGCACCCGCTCACGGGCCAGGGTCTGCTGTTCACGGGAGAGGGTGAGCGAGGTGACGCGGGCGCCGCGCGCGGCGGCACGGATCGCCAGCTCGCCCCAGCCGGTGCCGATTTCGAGGAGCCTCGTGCCGGGTCCCGCCTCGACGAGGTCGAGGAGCCGGTCGATCTTTCGGTGCTGGGCGTCGGCCAGCAGGGACCAGGAGGCGGGGAAGCCGCGGAAGAGGGCCGACGAATAGCTGAGGGTGTCGTCGAGGAAGAGCGCGAACAGGTCGTTGGACAGGTCGTAGTGGCGGCTGATGTTGTCGCGGGCGCCCGTGGGGGTGTTGCGCTGGACGTCCGGCCGGCGCGGCGCCCAGAGGCCGCGCAGTCTCTGCAGCGGGGCCGGGATCAGCCGGGCCGCGTTCCCGGCGAGGACGGTGAGCACGGCGACCAGGTCCGGCGCGTCCCACTCCCCCGCCATGTAGGACTCGCCGAAGCCGACGAGGCCTTGGGCGCCGATGCGGCCGTGGAAGGCGGCCGGGTCGTGGATCTCGATGACCGGGCCGCCGAGGCCGGCGCGGGTGCCGTCGGCGAACCGCGCCTGGAGCGGCAGTCGTTCGAGCGCGCGGCGCAGCAGCGCGCGGGTGACGGCCGTGCGGGCCCGCGACGTCGGCGGCCGGGTCACCACGTCCGGCCAGCGCGGCGGGTCGGTGTCCTGTCGGGGCGCCTCGACGGGGCAGGACTCGGCTGTCCTCATTTCGCGTTCTCCTGGGTTCGTTGCGGGGTGCGGGGCTGGACGGGCAGTCCGCGCAGGTAGAGGCGGATGCCGTGGAGCCGGATGGCGGCGGACACGGCGACGGTGGACCACGGGTGGCGCAGCGCCTGGCGCAGGAGTGCTCCGACGGTCGCGGCCTGCCGCGTGCCGCGTACGGTGGCGGTGAAGGGCCTGGTTCCCACGCGTTCCAGATGCACCGTCAGGTCGAGCCCGCCGCCGGGCTCGGGCAGCCGCATCCGGTAGGCGCCGTCGACGGGGAAGAACGGCGACACGTAGAACTCCTTGCGGGTCCGCGCCGTACCGCTGTCGTCGGGGCGCAGCAGATAGGAGTGCCGTTCGCCGTAGGTGTTGTGGACCTCGGCGACGACGCAGCGGGCGGTGCCGTCGGGGTCGTGACACCAGTACAGGGTCAGCGGGTTGAAGACATGGCCGAGGACGCGTGCGTGGCTGAGCATGAGCACCGCTCCGCCGCGCAGGTCGACGCCGTGCGAGGCGAGGAACCGGTCGAGGCCGGCCCGGATGCTGGGCTGGTCGCCGTCGAAGTGGTCCCGGGGGTCGAAGCGGGCCAACGGACGCAGCGGATAGGGAAGTTCGGGCGGACGGTCGGGGTCGGTCAGCCACATGTACGTCCGGTGGCGGAGCGCGTACCGGGTGGGTGCCGTCCGTATGTGCGCGACCGTGCAGGGGTAGAGGGCGGGGACGCCGGTCACCAGGTCACCCCCAGGGATTCGGCCGCCTGGACGCCGGACCGGCAGCCGTCCTCGTGGAAGCCCCAGCCGTGGTAGGCCCCGGCGTACGCGGTCACCGGGCTGTTCAGGGACGGGAGTCGGTGCTGGGCGGCGACGGACTCGGGTGTGTAGACGGGGTGTTCGTACTCCATGCGGGCCAGGACCCGGGCCGGGTCGACCCGGTCCTCGCCGCCGAGGGTGACGACGAACGTCTCGGGCGCGTCCAGCCGTTGCAGCCGGTTCATGTCGTAGCTGACCCGGACCCGGTCCGCGTCTGTGTCGCAGTCGGGCATCAGGTAGTTCCAGGAGGCCCGTGCCCCGCGGGCGCTCGGCAGGAGCGAGGTGTCGGTGTGGAGGAGGGTGGTGTTGCGGGAGTAGCGGAACGTCCCGAGCACCTCGCGCTCCAGCGGGGTGGGGTCGGCGAGCAGCCGCAGGGCCTGGCCGGGATGCACCGCGATGACGACGGATCCGTACGAGGCGGTGGTGCCGTCCTCGGTGGTGATGTCCACTCCGTCGGCGTGGCGGCGTACGGCCCGGACGGGGGTGGAGGTGTGCACCGTGTCGAGTTCCTTGGCCAGCCGGTCGACGTAGGAGCGCGAGCCTCCGGTGACCGTGCGCCAGAGCGGCGAGCCGCCCACCGAGAGCATGCCGTGGTGGTCCATGAAGCGGAACAGATAGGCGGCCGGATAGCGGCGGGCCGTGGCGGCGTCGCAGGACCAGACGGCGGAGACGAGCGGGGTCATGAAGTGCCGGGTGAAATAGGGCGAGAAGCCCTGCCGGGTGATGAACTCGCCCAGGGTGAGGGTGTCTTCGCCGCCCTCGGCCAGCAGGCGGCGGGCGGCGCGGTGGAAGGCCGGCACTTCGGTGAGCATCCGCAGGTAGGGGCCGTGCAGCGCGCTGCGCGGCCGGGCGAGCAGACCGGCGGGGCCCCGGGCGCCGGCGTACTGGAGGCCGCATCCCTCGCACCGGACCGACATGCTCATCTCGGACTCCTGGGTGGCGACGCCGAGTTCGGCGAACAGCCGCAGGAGATGGGGGTAGGTACGGTGGTTGTGCACGATGAAGCCCGAGTCGACGCGGTGCAGGCGCCCGTCGGACGAGGTCAGGTCGTGGGTGTGGGCGTGCCCGCCGAGGCGGTCGTCCGCTTCGTAGAGGGCGACGGGCCGCTCACGGCTGAGCACGTAGGCGGCGGTGAGTCCCGCCACTCCCCCGCCGATCACCGCCGTACGTCTGAGTGCTCTCAGCCGTTCCTCTCCGGTGCGCCGGGCGTCGCCGTCCGGAGCGTCCGCTGACCCCTGCCTCATGGGTTTCCTCCCGCCCGGCTCCCGGTCGGAGCCCTCGGGGGTATTCCGAAGCAGAGGCCCGAACGGATTGGCCCGGACGCGATCTTCCGCAAAACAGGTGGGAGCCGCTTGATCACCTCACGGGAGACGCTCCGGCCGCGGCGCGGGAGACGCTCACGCTCCGCCGGTGTACCGGGCCAGTTCCCAGGGGTCGTGGGCGCTGAAGACGTCGACCTCGTCGCCGTGCAGGCGGACCAGTTCACGCAGTCGCGCGTGGTTGGCGAGCCGCAGGGGCCGGTCCACCTCGGCGATCGTCTGGAGGAGGTCCAGACCCGGGTGGCCCACGGGACGGCCGGGGTCGATCTCGCGATGGAAGTAGTAGGCGTCACCGCACTGCAGGAGCCAGCGCCCGGAGTCCTCGACGGCTATCGCGCTGTGCCCCTGGGTGTGGCCGCCGAGCGGGACGAGCAGGATCTCCGCGTCCAGGCCCTCCAGCGGCCGAACCGCGTCGAAGCCGAACCAGGGGTCCCCCGCGGGCTGCGCGTAGGTGACCCAGTGCGGTCGGTGCGACCACTGGGACGGGCGGTAGCGGACGCGGTCCTCGGGGTGGGCGCCGGGTGCCGCCATGGCCGCGCGATGCTCGGCCTCGCTCAGATGAACCTTGGCCCAGGGGAAGTCGGGGAGGCCGCCGGCATGGTCGACGTCGAGATGGCTGAGCACGATGTGCCGTACGTCCTCGGGCCGGAATCCGAGGGCGCGGACCTGGTGCAGGGCGGTCTCGGCGAGGTCCAGGGCGGGCTGGGCCCGGCCGAGGAAGTCGGCGCCGAGGCTCTCCTCGGGGCGGGCCACGTCGGCCGTGCCGATGCCGCTGTCGACCAGGACGAGTCCGTCGCGGTCGGTCTCGACGAGGAGGCAGTGGCACACGGCCGGCAGGCTCGCCTCCTCGGTGTCGATCGTCCGCAGGGAACCGCAGTTCAGGTGGTGGATCTTCACGATGAGTCCTTTCGGGTGCTCTTGGACGCTCCCTGGCGTCGGCGGGCGCGTTCGGACGCCCTCCGGCATCGGCGCGGAGCCGCACGGCCACGGACACCGACGGAGCGCACAACCACATAGATAACGAACGTTCGTAAGTTAATAGCGAACGGTCGTCAGGTTAAGCTGGCCGCATGAGCCCGCGCAAGTCCGTCGCCGAAACCGCCGCCACCCGCGACCGGATCATCGGGAGCGCCCTGGCGCTGGCCTCCACCGAGGGCCTCGAAGGTCTCACCATCGGGCGGCTCGCCATCGATCTGGCGATGAGCAAGGCCGGCGTGATCGGCCACTTCGGCAGCAAGGAGGCGCTCCAGCTCGCCGTGCTGGACGCGGCCGTCGAGCGGTTCACCCGGCGGGTGCCGGCGCGTGCCGTCGGGGCCCGGCCCGGCACGGAACGGCTGACCCGCGCCTACGGCGAGTGGATCGCCTACATGGCCGAGGGCGAGGGGCACGGCGGCTGCTTCCTCACCTCGGTGGCCGGCGAGTTCGACGGCCGCCCCGGCCCGGTCCGCGACGCGGTCCTGGTCGCGCTGGACACGTGGACGGCGTACGTCAAGGCGGAACTGGCCACGGCGGTCGGTAGCGGCCGGCTCCCCGAGGACACCGACGTGGACCAGCTCGCCTTCGAGCTGGGCGGCGTGATCCTCGCGGCCGGCCAGTCGATCAAACTGCACCGCGACCCACGGGCACCGGCCCGCGCGCGCCGCGCCGTCGCCCGCCTTCTCGCCGCCCCCTGAGGGCCCACCGCCGCGAGAAGTCGCCTGCGGACAGGTTCAGTTGACGTGCCGTTCGTGTCCCTCCCAGTACGGCTCGCGCAGCTTGTACTTCTGGAGCTTGCCGGTGGCCGTCCGGGCCAGGACGTCCCGGAACTCGACCGAGGTCGGCGCCTTGTACCCGGCGAGGCGCTCCTTGCAGTACTGGATCAGCTCGCCCTCCGTGGCCTCCGTGGCCTCCGTGTCCGGAGCGAGGACCACCAGGGCCTTGACGGTCTCGCCCCACTTCTCGTGCGGCACGCCGATGACCGCGACCTCGGCGACCGACGGATGGCTGAAGAGCGCGTCCTCCACCTCGATGGAGGACACGTTCTCACCGCCCGTGATGATCACGTCCTTCTTGCGGTCACTGATCGTCAGATAGCCGTCCTCGCCGATGGATCCGCCGTCGCCGGTGTGGAACCATCCGTCGGCAAGCGCCCGTTCGGTCTCCGCGGGCTGCTCCCAGTAGCCCTCCAGCACGACGTTGGAGCGCGCGAGGATCTCGCCGTCGGCGGCGGTGCGCAGGGTCACGCCCAGTGCGGGGGCACCGGCGCGCACCAGTTTCTCGGCGCGGGCCCCGGGGTCGAGGTCGTCCCATTCGGCGCGGGTGCGGTTGACGGTGAGCAGGGGTGAGGTCTCGGTGAGGCCGTAGATCTGGATGAACTCCCAGCCCAGCAGGGACTCGACCCGTGCGACGGTCTTCGTGGGCGGCGGCGCGCCGGCGACGATGATGCGGACCCGGTCGCGGCCGGGGATCTCGCCCTCCCAGGACTCGGCGGCGGCCAGCACGGCGTTGACGACGGCCGGGGCCGCGCACATCACCGTCACGCCGTGCTCGGCGACCCGGCGCAGGATCTCCGCGCCGTCGACCTTGCGCAGCGCGATCTGCCGGACGCCGAGGCCCGCCATCGCGAAGGGCATCCCCCAGCCGTTCGCGTGGAACATGGGCAGGGTGTGCAGATACACATCGCGGTCGGTGATGCCGGCGTGCAGCGCGAAGGTCGTGGCGTTGACCCAGATGTTGCGGTGGGTGATCTGCACACCCTTGGGCCGGGCCGTCGTGCCGCTGGTGTAGTTGATCGTCGCGGTGGCGTTCTCGTCCGCCTCCCAGGGTCGGGGTTCGGTGCCGAAGCGGTACAGCTCGGTGTCCGCGGCGGCGCCGAGCGTGAAGCGGTGCTCGCAGCCGACCCCGGCGAAGCGGTCGGCCAGTTCGGGGTCGACGAGCAGGACGCTCGCGCCGGAGTGCTCGAGGATGTAGCTCACCTCGTCGGCCGTCAGACGGAAGTTGACCGGTACGAGGACCCGGCCGTGGCCGCTGACGCCGAAGAAGGACGTGAGCAGCCGGGCGCCGTTGGGCGACACGACGGCCACGCGCGCGCCGTGCGGGACGCCCAGCGCGTCGAGCCCGGCGGCCTGGGCCGCGGCCAGTTCGCCGACGCGCCGGTAGGTCAGCCCCTCCCAGGGCTCGGCCGGCTGGTCGGGTTCGTCGACGACGCCGAGGCGGTCGCCGTACACCGTGACGGCGCGGTCCAGGAAATCAAGTGCTCCGAAGGGGACGAGCATCACGGCCTCCCGAAGATCGGACGATGCCCCCTTTCTATCCTGGCTCCGCCCCCGCGCATCCGGAGAACCGCGAACGGATACCCACGGTGATGTCCGGATCCTTGTGCGTGCCCCGGCCTCCTTGGCCTCCGCGTGCCCGGCACGTCACGATCGTCCGATGGACAGCCGACCGACGTTCGACTTTTCCCGCCCCCTGCGCATCGGCGGGCTGGGGCTGCATCTGCGCGAGTGGTCCGACGACGACGCGGCGGATCTCGTCGCGCTCTACGACGATCCCGAGATCGACCGGTGGACGCCGGTCGTCTCCCCCTTCGACACCGCGGCGGCACTCGCCTACCTCGCGGCGGCCGAGCAGAAGGCGGCCGAGAGGCGGGGGGTGCAGCTCGCCATCACCACGGACGGCGGGCGGCCCCGGGGCGAGATCCTGCTGTTCCCGGGCACGGCAGACGACCGTGACGTCGAGCTGGCCTACGGCGTGGGGGCCGCCTACCGGGGCCGGGGGCTCGCGACCCGCGCGGTCCGGCTCGTCGTGGACTTCGCCCACCGCCGCGTCGGCGGCCGGCGCGTCGTGCTGTGCATCGAAGGCGGAAACACCGCGAGCGAGGCGGTCGCCAGGGCGACGGGTTTCGTCCTCACCGGCGACGCGCCCACGGTCCGTACGGCGAAGGGCCGGGACGTCGTCCTGTGGACCTGGAGCCATCTCGAAGGCACCGGCCCGCGCCTCGGATGAGGCGCGAGCCGGCGGCTCCCGAGGGTGGCGGGCGCCGAGGCACCGCGCGTCCCCGGGCGCCCGGCGTTTCGCACATCCCGGGCACCGTCGCGCCGGGTCTCACGCCCCCGCGGGCTCCGTCTCCGTGGCCGGCGCTGTCAGGTACTCCTCGGTGACCTCCTTCGGGCCGAACGGCCAGACCTTCTCCAGCCGGGCCCAGACGACGAAGGCGACCAGGCCGAGGGCCAGCCAGGCCAGCGACCACTCGATGGGGTGACGGCCCGGGGAGTTCTTGTCCGCGTAGCCGTAGATCGTGAGCCACCCGACGAGGGCGAGGAGGCTCGGCAGCGGGTAGAGCCACATCCGGTAGGGGCGGCGCAGCCCCGGCTGCCGCCTGCGCAGCACCGACAGGGCGACGATCTGGGCCAGCGCCTGGACGATCACCATGACCGTGGTCAGGAGCTGGATGAGGGTGGCGAGGTCGGTGTGGCGGCCGATCATGAACCCGATCGCCGTGATGACGCCCATGGTGGCCAGACCCAGCATGGGAAAGCGGTGCCTGGGGTGCAGTTTGGCGTAGGGGCGGAAGAACACGCGCTCGCGGGCCGCGTCGTAGGGCACGCGCGAGCCGCCGAGCAGCCCGGTGAAGACCGAGGCGAACGCCGTGATCAGGATGAGGACGGTGACCGTGTCGGCGGCGCCCTTGCCCCAGGTCTCCTCCATGACCGCCGAGGCCACCGAGGTGGAGGCGATGTCGCCGGGGTCCGTCATCCGCTGCCAGTCGATGACGCCGAGCGTGCCGATCTGGAGCAGCAGGTAGATCGCCATGATGCCGAGGATCGAGTAGATGATCGAGCGGGGCAGGGTGCGGCCGGGTTCCTTGATCTCGGCGCCCATGTACGCGGTGGTGTTGTAGCCGAGGTAGTCGTAGATGCCGATGGTCAGACCCGCGGCGAAGCCGACCCAGAAGTGGCTGGTGGACAGCGCGAACGCGTGCGCCGGGTAGGTGAACGCGCGTCCGGCGCTGAAGTCGGTGGCGGCGGCGACGATCACGAGGAGGACCGAGGTGATCATCACGCCCCACATGACGGCGGTGATCCGCGCGATGTGCTCGATCCCGCGCCACAGCAGGACGACGACGAGGACGACCATGGCGAGTCCGACGAGGTCGCCGGTGGTCCGGCTCATGTCGGGCGCCAGATAGCCGAGGTACTGGACGAAGCCGACAACGCCGGTGGACATGATCAGCGGGATGAAGAGCATCGCCGTCCATACGAACAGGAAGGGCATCAGGCGTCCGGTGCGGTACTGGAAGGCCTGGCGCAGGTAGACGTAACTGCCGCCGGACCCGGGCATGGCGGCGCCGAGTTCGGCCCACACGAGTCCGTCGGCGAGCGCCAGCAGGGCGCCCGCGAAGAATCCGATGACGGCCTGCGGACCGCCGAACGCGGCGACCATCAGCGGGATCGTCACGAACGGCCCGATGCCGCACATCTGGCTCATGTTGATGGCGGTGGCCTGGAACAGGCCGATGCGACGCACGAAACCGCCGGCGGGTGGCGGGGTACCGGACACGGATCCTCCTCAGGACGGGACGCGGGGAGAGGTACGGGGGGAGGTACAGGGAGGCGGGAGAGGTACGGGGTGACGGTCCGGGTGGAGGCGGGAGAGGTACGGGGTGACGGTCGGGGTGGAGGCGGCCGACGGGATCAGGGGCGGCGGGTGACCGGCCGGCGCCGGACTCCCCCCGGCTCGCCCGGCGGGGCTGACTGGGCTGACTGGGCTGACTGGGCGATAAAGTTAAGGAGCCTTACTAAGCGCGTCAAGGGGGCGTGACCCATGAGTGAGAATGGTGCGATGCCCGCCAGCGACGCCGCAGAGCACCCCGAACAGCCCTGGAACCGCCGTCGGTTGCGCAGTACGAACGAGCGGCTGCTCCTCGACCGGCTGCGCTCCGGCGGTGCCGCCTCGCGCGCCCAGCTCGCCCGCGAGACGGGGCTGTCCAAGCCGACGGTGTCCAGCGCGCTCGCGGCGCTGGAGGAGGCGGGGCTCGTCCGCGAGGCCGGCACGCTGGCGCCCGAGCGCGGCCGCGTCGCCGTCCTGTACGCCCCCGATCCCGCCGCCGGGTACGCGCTCGGCATCGACATCGGCCGTAGCTGGCTGCGCGTGGCGGTCGCCGATCTCGACGGCGCGGTGGTCGCGCGCGCCGACGTACGCAACCGCGCCCGCACCTCCCGAGCCATGGCCGACCTCGTGGTGTCCACGGCCCATCAGGTCGTCGCCAACTCCGGTGTCGGCGCGCACGAGGTGGCCCACGCGGTGGTGGGCACCCCGGGCGTGTACGACGAGAAGCAGCGCCGCGTGCGGTACGCGATGCATCTGCCCGGGTGGGGCCGGGCGGGCCTGTTCGACCGGATGCGCGAGGAGCTGGGCATCCCTCTGGAGGTGCACAACGACGCCAACCTCGCGGCCCTCGGCGAGTACACGTACGGGGTCGGCGCGGGCAGCCGGCTGTTCGCGTACATCATGATCGGCACCGGCCTCGGCATGGGTGTCGTCAGCGAGGGGCGGCTGTTCACGGGGGCGCACGGCGGGGCGGGCGAGATCGGCTTCCTGCCCTGGCCTGGCCGGCACAAGCCCGAGACCCTGGAGGACGCGGTGTCCGGCGAGGCGGTCGTGGAGGCCGCGCGGCACTTCGGCATGACCGGCCAGCTCACCGCCAAGGCCGTCTTCGACGCGGCGCGGGAGGGGCACGGCCCGGCGGTCGAGGCGGTCCGGCTGGAGGGCGAGCGGATCGCGCACACGGTGGCCGCCGCGACGGCGGTGCTCGATCCCGACCTGGTCGTCCTGGGCGGCGGGGTCGGCCACAATGTCGACCTGCTGCTGCGGCCCGTCCGCGAGACGCTGCGGACGCTCACACCGCTGCGCCCGAGGATCGCACCCGGCCGTCTGGGCGAGGACGCGGTCCTGCTCGGCGCGGTGGCCACGGCTCTGGGCACGGCACGCGATGTGGTGTTCGAGCGCAGGTCGGGCTCCTGAACCGGGAGGGCGTCCGCGTGAAACCGGGAGGGTGTCCTCGGCACCGAGGCGGCCGGTTTCGGCGTCGCCGGGCCGGTGCGGACGGTGACGCCGGTGCGGACGGTGACGCCTCTGGTGACGCCCGCGCGGACAGCGACACCCGGCGACCCCGATGCGGCCGGTGATTGACATGGATTGCTCACCGGCCTAGCTTGTGGACCCTAGTTAGTAAAGTTTCCTAACTTGCAGTGCCGAAGCGCGGATGCTCCCCCACCCCCCAAGGAGATCACCGTGTTCCACCGCCCTGCCTCCCGGCCGCGCCTCGCCACGGCCGCCGTCGCCCTGGGCCTGCTGTGCACCCTCTCCGCGAGCGCCTGGGCCGACGGACCCGACCCCGGAGCAGCCACCACACCCCGCCTCCCCGCCACGGCGGTGGCCTCCGCGCCGGGCAGTGCCACGGCGCTGTCGGGGTACGCGATCCAGTCCACCGCCAAGGTCCCGGACCCGGCGTCGGCCGTCTCCAGTCCCGGCTACCGGACGAGCGGCTGGTACCCGGCGGGCCCGCGTTCCACGGTCCTCGCGGCGCTGCTGGCGAACGGCAGATACGCGGACCCGTTCTACTCGACGAACCTGAGGAACATCCCGAAGTCCGACTTCACCGTTCCCTGGTGGTACCGCTCGGACTTCACCGTCACCGACACGTCCGAGCGCACCCATCTGGACTTCAGCGGGGTGATCTCGGCGGCGGACGTCCACGTCAACGGCCACCGGGTGGCCGACGCCGGCCAGATCGCCGGTGCCTACACGCACCACGAGCTGGACATCACCTCGCTGGTGCGCGCCGGCACCAACACGGTCGCCTTCCGTATCAGGCCCAACGACCCGGACAAGAACCTGACGATGGGCTGGATCGACTGGCTCCAGCCCCCGCCCGACCAGAACATGGGGATCGTCCGTGACGTCCTCGTCCGCCGTGGCGGCCCGGTCGCCCTGCGCGACGCGCATGTGCTGACCCGGCTCGACGTCCCCTCGCTCCGCACCGCCGATCTCACGGTCAGGGCGCGGGCCCGCAACGAGACCGGCTCGGCCGTGACCGCCACGGTGTCCGGCCGCATCGGCTCCGTGTCCTTCTCGAAGACGGTCCCGCTCGCGCCGCACCAGACCAGGGCCGTCACCTTCTCGCCGTCCGAGGTCCCCGGACTGCGCCTGAGGTCACCGAAGGTGTGGTGGCCCGCGGGCATGGGCGGCCAGCCGCTGTACGGGCTCGATCTGACCGCCTCCGTCGCGGGCGCCGCGTCCGACACCGCCCACGAGACCTTCGGCGTCCGCGAGGTGAAGGCGCCCCTGAACTCCGACGGCGCCCGGCAGTACAGCGTCAACGGCCGCAGGCTGCTCATCAAGGGCGGCGGCTGGTCTCCGGACGAGTTCCTGCGCTGGGACCGCGGCTACGTCGAGGACCGGCTGCGGTACGTGCTGGACCTCGGCCTCAACACCGTACGCCTGGAAGGGCACATCGAGCCCGACGAGTTCTTCGACCTCGCCGACCGCTACGGCATCCTCACCCTGCCCGGCTGGGAGTGCTGCGACAAGTGGGAGGGGCAGGTCAACGGAGGTGAGACCGGCGACAGGTGGACCGACGCCGACTACCCCGTCGCCCGGGCGTCGATGGCCGCCGAGGCCGCCCGGCTGCGCGACCACCCGAGCGTCGTCTCCTTCCTCATCGGCAGCGACTTCGCACCGGACGCCAGGATCGAGAAGACCTACCTCGACGCGCTGAAGGAAGCCGACTGGCCGACCCCGGTGATCGCCGCCGCCTCCGACAACTCCTCCCCCGTGTCCGGCCGTTCGGGCATGAAGATGACCGGGCCCTACGACTGGGTCCCGCCGGGCTACTGGTACGCCAAGCGTGAGGGCGGGGCCACCGGCTTCAACTCCGAGACCGGGGCGGGCCCCGACATCCCCACCCTCGACACCCTGCGCCGCATGATGTCGCCCACCGAACTGGACACTCTCTGGAGGAACCCGGATGTCCGGCAGTACCACCGCTCGCCGTCCCCGGTGTTCGGCACACTCAAGATCTACGACGCCGCGCTGGCCGGCCGCTACGGCCCGCCGACCGGACTCACCGACTACGTGCGCAAGGCGCAGCTCGCCCAGTACGAGGCCGTGCGGGCGCAGTTCGAGGCCTACGGACGCAACGCCACCGACGCGACGAAGCCCTCGACCGGGGTCGTGCACTGGATGCTCAACAGTGGATGGACCTCGCTGCACTGGCAGTTGATGGACCGTTATCTCGACCAGGGCGGGGCCTATTTCGGCGCGAAGAAGGCCAACGAGCCCCTGCACGTGCAGTACTCGTACGACGACCGTTCCGTCGTCGTCGTGAACAACCGGCACACGCCCGCTTCCGGTCTCACGGCGCGCGTCACGCTCTTCGACCCGGACGGCACACAGCGGTACGACCGTACGGCGACCGGTCTCACCGTGCGCGGCGACGGGGCGCGTGTCACCGCCCTGACACTCCCCTCCTCGGTGAAGGGTCTCGCGACGACCTATCTGGCGCGGCTGGTCCTGCGTGACGCCGGGGGCAGGGAGATCGGCCGGAACGTGTACTGGCTCTCGACGCGGCCGGACACCCTCGACTGGGCGAACACGGACTGGTACCACACCCCGACGACGAGCTACGCGGACCTGAAGGGACTCGGCTCCATGGCGAAGGTGCCGGTGTCGGCCTCCGTGTCGACCTCCCCCGGTGCCGACGGGACCTCCACGACGAAGGTCACCTTGCGCAACGACGGGACGGGGACGACGCCGTCCCTCCTCACGGACGCGCATCTCGTGGGCGCCGGGGGCCGGCCGGTGCTGCCGGTGCGGTGGTCGGACAACGAGGTGAGCCTGTGGCCGGGCGAGTCGGTGACGCTGACGGCGACGTTCCGGACGGCCGATCTGCACGGCGCCGTTCCCGGAGTGCGGGTCTCCGGGTGGAACACGACGGAGCGGACGGTCCGGTCCCGGTAGAACGACGTGAGGGGCGGACCCGGTCGCGGGCCCGCCCCTCGTCCTGCGAGGTGCTCAGCTCACATTGAGCGCGGTGTCGTCGAGGACGAACGACGTCTGGAGTGTGGAGCCCTCGACGCCCGTGAACTTGATCGTGACCGTCTGGCCGGCGTAGGTGGAGCCCAGGCTGAAACTGCGCTGCGTGTACCCGGACACGGCGTTCAGGTTCGAGTACGTGGCCAGGGTCGACAGCACGGTGCCGCCGCTGTTGAGGACCTGGGCCTTGAGGGTGTCGTACGCCGTGGTCGTGGTCGTCTCGGCCGTGTCCACGTGCAGATAGAAGCTCAGGGTGGCGGAGCAGCCCGAGGGGATGGTCACGGACTGGGACAGCGTGTCGGTGTTGGCCGAGCCGTAGCCGTTGAGCCACGCCTTGTACGAGCCGGTGCGGGCCGCCTCGCCGGAGCTGTTGGTGATGACACCGCTGGTGGCGGTCCAGGAGGTACTGCCGGACTCGAAGCCCGGGTTGGCGAGCAGTTGGGCGGCCGTGCAGGTGCCGCCACCGCCTCCTCCCCCGCCGCTGCTCGTACCGGCGAGCCAGTCGGTGGCGTTCAGGGCGAGGGCCGCGTTGGTGGCGCCGGTGTCGTTCCAGCCGTCGTAGAGGGTGTTGCCGGACTGGCCGGTGCCGTCGTCGATGGGTGAACTGTCGCCCCAGAAGGCGACCTTGCCGCTGCCGAAGGTGCTGGTCGCGAAGAACGCGCCGGTGTTCCCGGAGTAACCGGTGCGGTAGACCAGTCCCTTGACGGCCGAGTTGTCCGCCGGCTTGAGCGTGGCCGTGGTCCCGTCCGCGATCAGGCTCTTGGTGACGGTGCCGAACGACCCGTGCAGGATCGTGTTCGTGCTGTCGCTGATGGCGCTCGGGTAGTCGGATCCGACGTCCAGCGTGTCGATCGAGAAGCCGAACGGGTCGGTGCTGTCGACGCTGTTGTTGCCCATCAGGTCGTTGAAGATCTCGACCGCGTCGTAGCCGTCGCTGTTGCGGTCGGCACCGGTGTGGTCGGAGATCATGAAGAGGCCGCCGCCGTTCTTGACGAACGTCATGATGGCGGTCTTCTCGGCCGTGGTGAACAGCGTGTTGGGCTCGGGCAGCACCAGCTCGTCGAAGTTCGACAGGTCGGTCGCGGCCGTGCCGCCGTAGGTGAGGCTGGAACCCGAGGGCAGCGTCTTCAGGCTGTAGTTGCCGGTCCTCTGCAGGGCCACGCCCCAGGAGGACAGTGCGCCCGTCCAGGAAGTCTCCGAGGTCGGACTGGAGTTCTGGCCGAGCGGGTCGGGCTGGCTGGTGGAGATGATCCAGTCGGCGTTGCCCGCGGTCTCGGCGTGCCCGTTGTCGAACAGGACGCGGTGGGGGGTGGCCGCGTGGGCGGGGACAGCGGTGGCCGTCTGGAGCGCGGCACCTGTGACGAGCAGTCCGAACACACCCAGGGCGGTGGTGAGTCTGTGGCGGGACTTCTTGAATCCGAGCATCCGACGAACCTCCGGTGACGAGGGGGGAGAGGCGGTGCGGGCGCCAAGTCTGCGCGCGTAGAACGGAAGTTGACTGTCTCCCGTTCAACAGATTATTGAACGGTACATGTCCAAACGTGAGTTGCCCAGGGGACGGACGGGGTTCACCGCGGGCCCTCCGCGCGGGTTCACCGCGGGTGTCTGCGCGGGTTCACGGCGGATGCCTGCGCGGCGGCGGACTGGCCGCGCCCGATGCGGGCAGATACATAACTGCGGGGGACCGACCAGGAGGGGCTGAGATGGAGATCTCGGGCGTCATCAGTGCCGTCGTCATCGGCATCGTCATCGGTGTACTGGGCCGGCTCGTCGTGCCCGGCCGCCAGCGCATCGGCGTCCTGTGGACGATCGTGGTCGGCATCGTGGCCGCGTTCATCGGGTCGGGGATCGCCGCCGCGTTCGACGTCGCCGACACCAAGGGCGTCGACTGGATCGAGTGGCTCATCCAGATTGGCCTGGCCGCGTTCGGCGTCGCGGCACTCGACCGATCGAGGGCACGCCGCTGAACGACCGGCCCGGAGGGCGGCGGGGCGGGCTGCGCGGGGTGCTGACGACCCGCGGGGCGGGCGACTCCGGGCACTGACGACCCGCGGGGCCTCCCTCGGGGAAATGCGTTGCGGAGCAGGTGCGGGCGTGGCTACCTTCTGCGGGCTTCGCCTGCCCGCGCTCCCCCGCGCCCCCACCCCGGAGACACCTTGCCGCCACGCATCAAACTCGACCTCTCGGCGGAGACGGAGATCGCCGAACGGCCGCACCCCGGATACGCGTTGACGAGCTGGGAAGGCGTCGTGCCGGCCGGGCCGGCGCACACCTTCACCGACTCCCGGCGGGCCATGGACGACATGCCGATGGAGGACAGCGACCACGGCTTCGACGTCTGGGACGTGGAGCGGGTCGTGGCCGTCGCCGAGGCCGTTCTCGCACGGGGCGAGGCGCTGCACACGGTGGCCGTGGTGGACCGCTCGGACGGCTCCGTCGCCGGCTTCTCCGAACTCGTCGTACCGGGCGACGGGCGCGGCGACGCCCAGCACTACGGTACGGGCGTCCTGCCCGAGCACCGGGGCCACGGCCTCGGGCTGTGGATGAAGGCGGAGTCGATCCGCGGAGCCCGGCTGCGGTACCCGGAACTCTCCGGCCTGCTCACGGACACGGCCGACAGCAACGCGTACATGATCGGCATCAACGAAGCACTGGGCTATCGGCCGACCCACCGGGAGCTGGAGTACCGGCTGGACCTCTGAGATGCCGGGACGAGGCCGGCGTCAGCCCTCGTACACGTACGGGGTGGTCGTGGTGAGCGGCTGGAAGCCCAGGCGGGTGAGGACAGGGCGGCTCTGGCTGGACGCGTCGACCTGGACGTAGCGGTAACCGCGCTCGGCGGCGACACGGGCGCGGTGGGAGACGAGTGCGCGGTAGATGCCCCGGCCCCGCCAGGCCTCGACGGTGCCGCCGCCCCACAGCCCGGCGAACCGCGCCCCCGGCGGGAGTTCCATGCGGGCCGCGCTGACCGGGACGTCGCCGGCGAGCGCCACGACGGCGACCACCGTGTTCACGTCGCCGGTGAGCTGGGCGAGCAGTTGGTGGCGCAACAGGGTGCTGTCGCCGCCGAAGGCCTGCTCGTGGACGTCGGCGACGAGGGCCACACCGGCACGGTCGGTGACCGGCAAGAGCCGTACGCCCTCCGGTGGTTGCACGTCGAGGGCCAGAGCGCTCAGCTCGGCGATCATCAGCGTCTCCTCGGGCTGGGCGGTGAAGCCCGCCGCCCGCAGCCGCTGCCCCAGGTCCAGCGGCCGGTCGTGCCCGTACAGCTTCCACTCGAAGCCGCCCCCGAGGCCGGAGAAGAAGCGCACCTGTTCGGCGATGGCCGTGTCGGCGCTCGCCGCGTCGAGGTCGGACCAGACCACCCCGTTCCAGCCCTTGTCCGCGCCGACCTGGCGCACCACCTTGCCGGCGCGCTCGACCCGGGCGCCGGGCGCGTCGGGCCGCGCGCCTTCCCGCATGTCCCGGTCGAACAGCGCCAGTACCGCTGCGTGATCCATGGGGTCACTCCAGCATCCCGGGACGAACGGGGCAACGGGAATAAGTGTCCACGGGTGACCGGTGGGGCGTCGTCCGGTCCTCTCCCCCGGCGGCCCCGGGGACGGACCGCCCCCCGCGGCCCGGGCGCGAGGACGTCCGGGCGGACCCTTCCTCAGGCCCCGCCCGGACGCCGGTTCCGTGCCGCTCCGGTCAGCCGGTGGCGGTCAGCTCCCGCTGGGGGACGGAGCTCGGGGTCGTCGATCGGACCCGGCTCAGACCGGTGAGGCTGACGAACACCAGGGAGAAGACACCCGCCAGGGCGAAGGCGGTGAAGCCCGCGGTGGTCGAGCCGGTGGCGAGAAGCCGGCCGCCCAGCCAGGGGCCGACGACGGCGCCGAAGCGTCCCATGCCCGAGGTCCAGCCGACGGCCGTGGCGCGGTTGTCGTCCTCGGAGCGGTGGGCCACCGTCGCGTAGATCATCGCCTGGGCGCTGAAGAGGAACAGGCCGGTCAGGAAGACGACGGTGTACGTGAGGGGCAGCGGCATCTTGACGCTGAGGGAGTAGATGCCGATGGCGGTGGCACCGAACCAGATCGCCGAGATGACCGAGCCGCCGAACCTGTCGGTCAGGCGGCCGCCTATCAGCATGCCGACGATGCCGCCGAGGTTGATGACGATGACGAAGCCGATCGAGGAGCCGAGGTTGTAGCCGTTGGCCTTCATCAGCGAGGGCAGCCACTGCGAGACGCCGTAGACGAGGAGGAGACCGCCGAAGGAGGCGATCCAGAAGAGCAGGGTCTGGATCCACCGGCCGCCGCGGAACAGGGCCGTGACGGCGCTGAAGCGGTCGGCGACGGCCTGGCGCTCCTCGGCGCGGGCGGCCAGGTCGACGCCGTAGCGGTCGGCGAGCGCGCGGGCCTCGTCGGTACGGCCCTTCGCCTGGAGGAAGGCCATCGACTCGGGCAGGTACGCGGCCGCCAGCGGAACCCCGATGAACAGCGGTATCACGCAGATCCAGAAGGAGATCCGCCAGTCGCCCGTCCCCAGCGCGACGAATCCGGCGACGATGCCGCCGGCCTGGTGAGCGGTCATCAGCGAGCCCACGATCAGGGCGCGGCGGCCGCGGGGGGCGTACTCCGTGACCATGGTGATCGCGCTCGGCAGCAGGCCGCCGAGGCCGAGGCCGGCCAGGAAGCGGCCGAGGCTGAAGACGCCCAGGCTCCCGGCGGAGGCGCAGACCGCGGAGGCCAGCGAGAACACGGCGGTCGAGGCGATGATCGTCTTCTTGCGGCCGACCCAGTCGCTGACGGTTCCCGAGCACAGGGCGCCGACCAGCATGCCGAAGGTGGCGTAGGAGCCGACGTCGCCGGCCTTGCCGGGGTCGATGCCGAGCGCCTTCGTCTCCAGCATGTGCGGCAGCACGGAGCCGTAGATGAACATGTCGAGGCCGTCGAAGAGGACGACCAGCCAGCAGAGGCCGACGACCAGCGCGGCCAGTCTGCCGCCGCCGCGAGCGGGCAGGGCGAGGGAGGAGGACATCGTTGTTTCCTCTCGTCCAGGAGGTGGGGGCCCTGGAAGGGGGTCGGGGGTGCGGGCCGACGCGGCTCGTGCGGCTGACCCGATGGTGCGACAGACGCTAAGGAGTGAACTCCTGGAGTGTCAACGTTTTTGTCAACAATCCAGGAACCAAACAGGCCACCCTTCACGACCGTCGCACGAGCGGCTGAGAGGCAGGTGAAAGCGCGCACGGGCGGCACACCCGCTGTGCCGCCCGCACGCATGTACTGACTGGATCTGGTCGCTCGGTCGTTCGCCCGAAGGGACGACGGAGGGCGGTCAGCCGACGGGCGGTGTGCCGTGGGTGTGGAAGGACTCGATGGTCTTCAGACCCCAGGCCTGGCCCTTCTTCCGCTCCTCCTCGGTCCAGGTGATCAGCGGCCAGTCGGGTGCGAGGACGAGGCGGGTGAGCGGGTTGCACAACTCGACGCGGTTGCCGCCGGGTTCGTAGACGTACAGGAAGAACGTCTGCTGGATGGCGTGCTTGTGCGGGCCCGTCTCGATGAACACACCGGTGTCGATGGCGAGATCGGCGGCGCGCAGGATGTCCTCGCGGGTGTCCGTGGCGAACGCGATGTGGTGCAGACGTCCGCTCGAACCCGTCCAGTCCTCCGTGTAGACGACGTCGTACGACTTGTTGCTGAAGGTCAGCCACTGGGCGGCGGTCCGGCCGCTGTCGAGCCGGATCTGCTCGGTCGGACGGGCCCCGAGCACGTCACGGACGAAGTCCCCGTTCGCGGCGACGTCGGAGGCGAGGTAGTTCACGTGGTCCAGGCGCCGTACGCCGACCCCGTGGCCGGGTTTGGCCTGCGGCTGGTTCTTCAGTCCGGGCCTCAGGTGCTCCGGCGCCTGATACCACTCGCTCTCCCAGTACAGGGCGAGTTCGTGGCCGTCGGGATCGGTGGTCACGTAGAGCGGGCCGATACCGGGCTCGTCGTGCACCCAGCGGCCCTCGCGGCCGGTGCTCTCGATCTCCTTGACCCGGCGCTGGAGGGCCTCCTCGCCGGCGGCGCGCAGGGCGGTGCGGCGGATGCCCGAGGTCGTGTGGGCGGTGAGGGTCAGGCTGTGGTGTTCGTAGTCGTCCCAGGTCCGCAGATACACGGAGTCTCCGGAGCGGCCGTTCTCGGTCAGGCCGAGGTACTCGGTGAAGAAGCGGACGCTGGCGTCCAGGTCCGGGGTGAGCAGTTCGACGTGCCCGAGGTGGGCGATGTCGCCGAGCGGCGGGGCCATGGGGGCTCCTCAGGGTTGATGTGCGGCTCCGGCCGGCCGGGCGAAGACCGTGCCGTCGAAGATCTTGCGGGCGGTGCGGACGACGGCGGTGCGCCGGGCCACGGGCGGGGCGCCGCCGGGACCGTGGTCGACACCGGCCTCGATGTCGAGGAATCCGGTGGGATGTTCGATACGCAGCCGGTCGCCCCGGTCGGGCAGGCGCGCCACGGCGTGTCCGACGCCGCCCTCCACGCGCAGCCCGGCAGCGACGCTCGCCGCGCCGAGGACGCCGATGGAGGTGTGGCAGCGCACCGGAATGAAGGTGCGGGTCGTGACGGCTCCGCCCGCGCGGGGCGGGGCGAGCAGGGTCAGCTTGGGCACGGTGGCGTTCTCGACGTCACCGAGCCCCATCAGCTTGCCCGCCTCCAGCCGGATCCCGCGGAGCCGGACGGCCAGGGCCCGGTCCCCCTCCAGGTCCTCGGGGGTCTCGTACCCGCTGACGCCCAGCGAGGACGCGGCGATCAGCACGGTCGGCATGCCGTTGTCGACGCAGGTCACGGGGGTGTCGGCGACGAGGTCCCGGGCATGGCCGGTGGGCAGCAACGGCGCGCTCCCCCGCGGGAATTCGATCATCACGGGCGCCGCGGTCCCGGGCACCCCGGAGATCTCGGCCTCGCCCTCGTAGACCACGCGTCCGTCCTCGGTGGGGAAGGTCGCGAGCGCGAGGTCCCCCGAGTTGACCATGCGGATGCGGACCGACGTGCGGCCCTCCCCCGGCTCGACCAGTCCGCGTTCGACGGCGAACGGGCCTATTCCGGCAAGGATGTTGCCGCAGTTCTGACGGTCCGACACCTCCGCCTCGTCCACGGCGACTTGGAGGAACAGATAGTCGACGTCTGCGGCCGGGTCGGCGGAGACCGAGACCACGGCCACCTTGCTGGTCAGCGGGTGGGCGCCGCCCAGGCCGTCGATCTGGCGCGGGTCGGGGCTGCCCATGACGCGCAGCAGCAGCTCGTCGCGTTCGGCGGGGGTGGCGGGCAGGTCCCCGGCGAGGAAGTAGGCGCCCTTGGACGTGCCGCCGCGCAGAAGCATGCAGCGCACCCCCTCGGGGCCGCTCACGGCACGTCTCCGTCCGGAAAGCGGGGCCCGCCGGTGGCCGGGCCGCCGGATCCCGCCCGGAAGCAGGGCCCGTTCACAGCCCGGCCGCCGGATCCCGCCCGGAAGCAGGACCCGTTCATCGCGCGGCTCCGTCCCGCATGTAGTCGTCCCAGGAGGTGTAGGTCACGCCCAGGCGCTCCAGGGTCTCGCGCAACCCGTAGCGGTCCAGGCCGAGTTCGCCGTCGAGGAAGGCGGCGCGGGCCAGCGCCTCCTTGCGCTCGCGGGCAGCGGAGGCCTCGGCGACCTCGCGGGCGTCCTCGCGCGGCACGCACACCACGCCGTCGTCGTCGGCGAGGATCACGTCGCCGGGCCGGACGATCTGGCCGCCGATGGCCACGGGCACGTTCACGGAGCCACCGGTCGCCTTCACGGTGCCCTGCGGGCTGACGGCGGCGGACCAGGCGGCGAAGCCCATCTCGCGCAGTTCGGCGGTGTCCCGGATGCCGGCGTTGATGACCAGACCGCGCACGCCGCGCCGGTGGAGGGCGGTGGCGAACAGTTCGCCGAACATGCCGTCGGTGGAGGGGGAGGTGGTGGTGACGACCAGGATGTCGCCCTCGCCGCACTGCTCCACGGCGGCGTGGATCATGAGGTTGTCGCCGGGCCACGACAGCACGGTGACCGCGGTGCCCGCGACGCGGACGCCCTGCTGGACGGGGCGCAGCCCGGTGCCGAGCAGGCCGGTGCGGCCCATCGCCTCGTGCACAGTGGCGGTGCCGTATCCCGCGATCGCCTCGACGTCCTTCGCGTCCGCCCGGGGCGGGCCGGTGACGATCACGCCGCTCATGCCAGCTCCTTCGCGATCTGCGGGTAGGGGCGCATGAACGCCTCGGCCATGGTCTTGTGGGCCAGGCCCAGGTTGGGGCCGGCGTTGCGCTTGAGCTGGACGCCGCGGCGTACGGCGAGGTCGGTGTAGTAGTCCCACAGGTGCTGCTGGGCGCCGAGGCATTCCATCGCCTTGCGTTTGGTCTCCCACACCTCGGTGATGTCGAGGAGGACTTCGGGCCGGAAGCCGCTCATCTCGGGCTGGTGGGGCTCGAAGTAGAAGACGGGCGGGGCGCCGATGATCTCCCCCTCGCCGGGGTAGCCGATGGCCTGGGCGAGGACCCGGGCCTCCAGCGCCATGCGGTTGGCGGCGGGGTGGTCGCCGTTGTACGGGTCCTCGGCCGGGTGGGTGAGCACGACGTCGGGCTGGGTCTCGCGGTAGACCGTCACCAACTGGTCGGTGAGCTCGGCCGTGACGGTCAGCGGGTAGTCGCCGGCGTCGAAGAAGCGGACCGCGGCGCCGAGCGTGGCGGCGGCCTTCTCCGCCTCCTCACGGCGTATCGCCTTGATCTCGTCGAGCTTCTTGCCCTCGCGCCAGGCCTTCGCGGACTCACCGCGCTCGCCGAAGGTCAGGCACGCGATGGTGACCTTCTCCCCCCGGGACGCGGCGAGGGCGATGGCGCCCCCCGCCCGCCACACGAAGTCCCCGGCGTGCGCGGTGACGACCAGCGTCGATCGTGATGGGCGCCCCCCGGGCCCGGGCGGGGCCGAGGGGCCGGGGGCGGCGGGCGCGTAGCCGTGCGTCATTGCAGCAATCTCCTTGGTGGACAGGTGGCGCCCGCCTCGGCTGTCCGTCGCACCGCGCGTCGCCGCGCGGTGCGTCAGTCGCGCAGCGCTTGGATCACACTGCCGAGGTGAGCGCGGACGGCCGCTTCGGCCGCCTGCGGGTCCCGGGCCGCGATCGCCTCGATCATGGCCAGGTGTTCACTCAGGGATTGCTGGGACCGGCCCGGGCGGAGTGCCAACTGGAAGCGGTGACGGACCAGTTGGGCGTTGAGCCGTTCCAGGAGTTCGACGGCCGTCCGCTGGCCGGAGAACTCCCTGATCCGGGCGTGTACTTCGTGGTTGAGCTCGGAGTAGGTGACCGGTTCGCCGTCGCCGACCGCCTTGACCATCGCGGCGCCCAGGTCGGCCAGCTCGGCGAGCTGGTCGTCGGTGGCCAGGACGGCCGCCTTGGCGGCGCAGAGCCCTTCGAGGGCCATACGGCACTCGGTGATGGCGACCGCTTCCTCCACGGTCACCACCCGGACGCGCGATCCGCGGTTGCGGATCCGTTCGACCAGTCCCTCCGATTCCAGCTCGATCAGCGCCGCCCGTGCGCTGGCCCGGGTGACACCGAACTGCTCGGCGAGTTCGTTCTCCACCAGCCGCTGGGCCGGTGCCATCTCTCCGCGCAGAATCGCCTGCCGCAGCTCTACCAACGCGTGCTGCTTGGCCTGCTCGCCGGTGCCTGGACGGGCTTCCTTCTGCATTGCGCCCTCCCTGAGTGAGTGCCTGTCGAACGTAAATCTAGACCAACAAGATTGTCAACAATTTTGTTCGGCATGTTGCCGACCGTGCCGCGGCGGAACCCGCGCGTCCGCCGACATCAGAGCGGCCCGGTGCCGCGGCAGACTGTTCGTCTGC
>NZ_JBHYXD010000060.1:0-25098 GCF_042751995.1 Streptomyces sp. NPDC059371
TGATGCCCTCCTGGGCCGGGATGGGCAGGGTCACGATCTGCATGTTGACCTTGCGCAGCCGGTCCACGAAGGGCACGACCATCGTGAAGCCGGGGGTGCGGACCTCGCCGGCCAGCCGCCCGAGACGGAAGACGACCCCGCGTTCGTACTGTTTGACGACGCGGGCGCCGGCGGCGACGTAGATGACACCGGCGGAACAGGCCGCCGTGATCGCCACGATGAGTTCCTCGACCATGACGACCCCCTTCCGAGCCGCCTGACATGTCTGGCCATTCCACTCTACGTCGCGGTCGCGCGGTTGTTACCGGTCGGTGGGGAGGGGTTCCCGAGGCCGGTGGCGTGTCGCGGTACCAGGCGCACCGGACACGGCCTAGGCTCCCGGGCCCTCCACGAGACCCTTCGCGTCGCGGGCCAGCGCGGTCAGCCGGGAGATCGCGCGGAAGTACTTCTTGCGGTAGCCGCCGTTCAGCATCTCCTCGCTGAACAGCCGGTCGAAGGGCATTCCGGAGGCGAGGACCGGCACCTCGCGGTCGTACAGCCGGTCGGCGAGCACGACGAGCCGCAGCGCCGTCGACTGGTCCGGGACGGGCTGGACGTCGGTGAGGCAGACCGCCTCGACCCCGTCGGTCAGGGCGCCGTACCGGCTGGGGTGGACGCGGGCGAGATGGCCGAGCAGATGCGGGAAGTCGTCCAGGGACGCGCCGTCGGTGGCGTACGCGGCCTTGGTGACCTGCTCGTCGGAGAACGGGGCGGGCGCCTCGGGCAGCCCGCGGTGGCGGTAGTCCTCGCCGTCGATGCGCAGCGGGCGGAAGCGCGCGGACAGGCCCTGGATCTCCCGCAGGAAGTCGGCGGACGCGAACCGGCCCTCGCCGAGCTTGCCCGGAAGCGTGTTCGAGGTGGCGGCGAGCGCCACGCCCGCGTCGACCAGCTTGCCGAGCAGGGTGGAGACGAGGACCGTGTCGCCCGGGTCGTCGAGCTCGAACTCGTCGATGCACAGGAGACGGTGCCCGGAGAGGGTCTGCACGGTCTTCTGGAAGCCGAGCGCGCCGACCAGGTTCGTCAGCTCCACGAAGGTGCCGAACGCCTTGAGCGAGGGCTCCGCCGGGGTCGCGTGCCACAGGGAGGCGAGGAGATGGGTCTTGCCGACGCCGTAACCGCCGTCCAGGTAGACGCCCCGGGGGCCGGCCGGCGTCTTCGGGGCCCCCTTGCCGAAGCCGAACAGCCGCCGCTTGGGCGCACCCACGGCGTGCGCCCCGCCGAGACCCGCGGCGAACGCCTCGAGGATCCCCACGGCCTCGGGCTGGCTGGGCTGGTTCGGGTCCGGGATGTACGTGGCGAAGCGGACCGAGTCGAAACGCGGCGGCGGCACCATCTCGGCGACGAGCCGGTCGGCGGGGACGTGCGGCTCGCGGACGCACAGGGACAGCGGGGCCGCTTCGGCTATCGGGTCGATCGCGGAGGCGGTGGAGGTGGACGACACGGTTCCCCACTCTATGCGCCGTGCCACACTGCACGTCATGCGACGCCTGTTCCCTGTGACCTACGAAACAGCAGCCCAGCCCTGCGGCGAGGCCTCCGGGACGTTTGGGGCGGAGCGCGAGTGGGAGCTCGGGGAACTGGCCGAGGCGTACGCCTACCCCGGCGTCCGGTCGCCCTGGCTCCGGGCCAACATGGTGTCCACGCTCGACGGCGCCGCCCAGCACGACGGGCGCTCGCAGCCCATCTCGAACGCCACCGACATGAGGATCTTCGGTGTCCTCAGGGGCCTCGCGGACGTCGTGGTCGTCGGCGCCGAGACGGTGCGGCAGGAGGGCTACCGGCCGGCACGCGCGCGTGAGGCCTTCGCGGCCCTGCGGGAGGCCGCCGGGCAGGGCCCCGCGCCCGCGATCGCGGTGGTCACGGCGAGCCTCGGCCTGGACTTCTCGCTGCCGCTGTTCACCTCGCCCCTGGTGCCCACGCTGGTGCTGACCGGCGCCGCGGCGGCGCCGGAACGGATCGCCGAGGCCGAGCGGGCGGGCGCGCGGGTGGTCATCGCCGGGGACGGCATGGGGGTCGATCCCGCCCGTGCCGTACGGGCCCTGGGCGACCTCGGGCACACCAGGCTGCTGACCGAGGGCGGGCCCAGGCTGCTGGGTCAGTTCGTCGCGGCCGGTGTCCTGGACGAGATGTGTCTGACGCTGTCCCCGATGCTCGCCGCGGGCGACGCCCAGCGGATCGCGGGAGGGCCCTCGGTACCGGTTCCCCAGCACTTCGAACTGGCGTCCCTGCTGGAAGAGGCCGGGTTCCTGTACAGCCGGTACCGTCGATCCGGCCGACAGTCGGAACAGTAGATTCCGTTTCTCTTCGGACGGGCACACTGATTCGCGCAGTACCCGTGCTGTCACGGGGCAGGATGGTTTCCGCAGGGGGCCGGGACGGCCCACGGACGAGAAGGGCGCCTGGCGTGTTCACGAGCGTATTGATGATCGAGAAGGCCCTGACGTCCGCCGACGTGGAGTTCGTCACCACCTTGCACGGTGACGAGGCGGTCGCCTTCCACGTGCTGCTCCAGCCCCGGGGCGACCAGGCGGACCGGCTGCTGCGGGCCATCGACGACGTCGCGATGGGCGAGATCGACGAGGCGACCCACGAGGGCAGGACGCCGGAGGGCGACGCGGCCGCCGGGCAGGGCGAGCGGGCGCTGGAAGTGTCGCTCCTCGCGCTGCGCGGGTCCGGCGGCACGGCCGAGGGCAGGCTCATCGAGGACCACCCCCTCGACGCGCTCAAGAGCCTGGTCGACGAGGTGAAGGCCGACGAGGTCATCGTGCTGACCGACCCCCACTACGTGGAGGAGTTCTTCCACCGGGACTGGGCCTCGCGGGCCCGCCACAAGGTGGGCGTGCCGGTCCTGAAGCTGTTCTCGCACAGCAAGGCGTGAACCTCTCGCACAGCGAGGCGTGAACCGGGCGCCCCGACGGGTGCCCGGGGCGCGCGTCCGGTGTCCCTCGTGAGGCGCTGTCCGCCGCACCCAATAGGCTGGGCCCGCGTTCCCTTCGGACGAGCGCGCCCACCTTCGTACCGGATCTTGGGGAGAAACACGCATGGCACCCGGCCTTCCTACCGCGATGGACCGACCGCACTTCATCGGCATCGGCGGCGCCGGGATGTCGGGCATCGCGAAGATCCTCGCGCAGCGCGGAGCCGTGGTGGCGGGCAGTGACGCGAAGGAGTCCGCCACCGCCGAGGCGCTGCGCGCGCTGGGCGCCACGGTCCACATCGGGCACGCGGCCGATCACCTCGCCCCCGACGCCACCTGCGTCGTGGTCTCCTCCGCGATCCGCGCGGACAACCCCGAGCTCGCCCGCGCCGCCGAGCTCGGCATCCCGGTCGTCCACCGCTCGGACGCCCTCGCCCGTCTGATGGACGGCCTGCGCCCGATCGCGGTCGCCGGCACCCACGGCAAGACGACCACCACCTCGATGCTGGCCGTGTCCCTGTCCTCGCTCGGCCTCGCCCCCTCGTACGCCATCGGCGGCGACCTCGACGCCCCCGGTTCGAACGCCCTGCACGGCGACGGCGACATCTTCGTCGCCGAGGCGGACGAGTCGGACCGCAGCTTCCACAAGTACGCGCCCGACGTCGCGATCATCCTCAACGTCGAACTCGACCACCACGCCAACTACGCGTCCATGGACGAGATCTACGAGTCCTTCGAGACGTTCGTGGACCGCGTCACCGAGGGCGGCACGCTGGTGATCTCGGCGGACCACGAGGGCGCCCGCGAGCTGACCCGCCGTGTCACGGGCCGTGACGTGCGCGTGGTGACGTACGGCGACTCCGCCGACGCGGACGTCCGGGTGCTCTCCGTCGTCCCGCACGGCCTGACGAGCGAGGTGACGGTCCTGCTGGACGGCGCCGAGCTGACCTTCACGGTCTCCGTCCCCGGCCGCCACTACGCCCACAACGCGGTGGCCGCGCTGGCCGCGGGCGTCGCCCTGGGTGTCCCGGCCGCCGAGCTGGCACCCGCGCTCGCCTCGTACACCGGCGTGAAGCGCCGCCTCCAGCTCAAGGGCGAGGCGGCCGGCGTCCAGGTCGTCGACTCCTACGCGCACCACCCGACCGAGATGACCGCCGACCTGGAGGCCATGCGGGCGGGTGTCTCGGGCCGCATCCTCGTGGTCTTCCAGCCGCACCTGTTCTCCCGCACCCAGGAGCTGGGCAGGGAGATGGGCGAGGCCCTGTCGCTGGCGGACGCCTCGGTCGTCCTGGACATCTACCCGGCCCGCGAGGACCCGATCCCCGGTGTCACCAGCGAGCTGATCATCCAGGCCGCGCGCACCGCGGGCGCGGAGGTGACGCCGGTCCACGACAAGGCCGAGGTCCCGTCCGTCGTCGCGGGAATGACGAAGCCCGGTGATCTCGTTCTCACCATGGGCGCGGGCGACGTGACGGATCTCGGACCGGAGATCCTCGCCCGCCTGGCCGAGTGACCGTGGCCCCCAGCGGGCCTCCTTGAGCGTGAGGGGTTGAGCTTCATGTCGTACGACATCGAAAAGCCGGACGAGCAGTGGCGCGCGGAGCTGACCCCGTCCGAGTACACGGTGCTCCGCAAGGCGGGCACCGAGCCCGCCTTCACCGGCGAGTACACCGACACCAAGGCGAAGGGCGTCTACTCCTGTCGCGCCTGCGGCGCCGAACTCTTCACCTCCACGGAGAAGTTCGAGTCGCACTGCGGCTGGCCGTCCTTCTACGACCCGAAGGACTCGGACGCCGTCGAGCTGATCCAGGACCGTTCGCACGGAATGGCGCGGACGGAGGTGCGGTGCTCCCGTTGCGGGTCGCACCTCGGCCATGTCTTCGAGGGCGAGGGCTATGCGACGCCGACGGATCAGCGGTACTGCATCAACAGCATCTCGCTGCGGCTGACGCCGGACGAGGGCTGAGCGCGGTCGGCCGTCGCCGTACGGGGCGAGGGCGGTCGGCCGACGTCGTACGGGGACCGGGCGCGGTCGGCCAGGCTGTCGTGCCCGGCCCGCGCCGGCCTCCGTTCACAGCACCTTGCGGTGGACCAGGGCCGACAGGATGAGTGTGCCCGGGAGCAGCGGGATCCAGACCGTCAGGACGCGGTAGCCGATGACGGTGGCCGTCGACAGGCCCGTCGGGGCGCCCAGCGAGACCATCGTGAAGACCATGGCCGCGTCCACCGGGCCGATTCCGCCCGGCGCGGGTACGGCGCCGACGGCGGTACTGGCGATCAGCAGCGCGAACACCACCTGAGCCCAGGACAGCGGCAGCCCGAGCGAGAAGCCGACCGCCGCGATCGTGCTGCCCTGGAGTACCGGGGCGGCGGCCGAACCACCCCAGAGGGCGAGGACGCGGCTCGGCCGGGTGTGCAGGATCCGTACGTCCGTCAGGGCGGTACGGACGAAGTCGACGGCGGGGCGGCGCAGCGGACGGACCTTCGTCACCAGCAGACAGACGGTCGTGAGCCCGAGCGCCGCGCTTCCCGCCGCCAGCAGCAGAGTCGAGCGGTCCGGGGCGAGCGCGCCGAACCTGAGGGTGTCGCCGACGGCCACCAGGAAAAGGATGAGCACCGGGATCCTCGCCACCGGCTTGACCAGCGCGTACAGGGCGAGCGAGGCCGTCGCGCGCGCCAGGGGTATGCCCTGGCCCCGTAGGAAGCGCAGGGTGACCGCGTGGGCGCCGATGCTCGCCGGCAGCACGTGGTTGGCGGCGCCCGCCGCCAACTGCGACGCCAGCAGCAGGCCGGGCGGCAGCCGTTCGGGCAGGGCGCCCTGCCGGACGCACGCGGCGACGACCCAGCCCAGCAGGGTGAAGAGGAGCCCGGCCAGGAGCCACCACGGATCGGCGTCACCCAGCCGGGCGACGCCGTCGAGCACGGCACTCCGGTCCAGCGCCGCCCAGGTCCCGATCAGCAGCACGGGGAGCAGCGTCACCACCAGGCGGGTGAGGCGCGAGAGGGACGCGAGCCGGGGGGCGGCGGGAGAGCAGACGGTGGGAGGCGCCGGCGTCGTCGGCGAGGGGTCGGTGGAGCCCCGCGCGTCGCCGGTCGCGAGGGCGGGTGAGGGTGCCGCCGCGGTCGCGGTGGCGGGGAGGCTGTCGAGCGGGGGCAGGGACACGGCGCACGTCGTCCTTCCGCGTCGCGCCCGGGTACGGACGGACGGATCCGAGGCGATACAACGGGGACGGGGAAAACGTTCCCGTTCGGTGTGACGCCACGGTGTCCGGGAGTGGAAGCGGGACCACCGTGTGGGCGACACGGCCGAAGACACCGACCGCGGTGACGAACGTACGACCCGTGGGGCGAACCTGCGACCTCAGAATCCGGCCTTCGAAGGCGAAGCCCGGCCCCGGGGGCGGCGACGGTCGCAGGGGGCGGCACGCGGGGGCGTGATCCGGTTGTCATGCGCGCGGGCGTCGTCGCGCGCGGTGTCGCCGTGTGTGTGGCCGGTGTCGTCGTGTGTGTGGCCGGGGCTGTCGCCGGGGGCTCGGCGAGTCGCCGTCCGTGACGCGCGCGCACAGCCGATCCTGGCCTGACGTGCGGTCCTGGACTCCCCGGCCGAGGGCCGCGCGCCCAACGCCGTTCCCGTGCCGCCCCGGAACCTGTGGAGAACCATGGACGCCGACAGCAATCACCCCGAGGAGCCCCCGGGCACAGCGGGGGCGGGCGGCGGCGCCGCCCGCCCCGGTGACAAAGCCGACGGCCCGGACACTCCGGCGCGTGCCGTCATGCTCCTGCGCCGCCCGAGACTGTGGCTGGTACCCACCGTGCTGACGGGTCTGCTCGCGCTGCTGCTGTCGCTGCTGTACATGGGCGGCATCGTCAACCCGGGCGGGCATCTGCGTAACCTGCCGATCGGCCTGGTCAACGAGGACACCGGCAAGCCCCCTCCCGGGCAGCGGCAGAACGCGGGCGCCCAGGTCACCGCGGCCGTCGCCGCGAGCGACACCTCCGGCGCGGCGGGCTGGCACAGACTCACCCGCGCCCAGGCCCAGGACGAACTCTCCTCCGGCAAGATCTACGGAGCCCTCGTCGTCCCCCGGAACTTCACCGACTCCCTGGCCGCGCTGACCACGGCGAACGCCACCGTGCGGCCCACCATCACGGTGCTGACGAATCCCGGTGTGGGCAGTCTCGGCTCGTCCCTGGCCTCCCGGATCACCACGGCGGCGGCCCAGCAGGCCTCCACGAGCATCGGCAGGCAACTGACGGCGTCCCCCGTGACCGCGAAGGCGGACGCCACGACGCGGCTGCTGCTCGCCGACCCGGTCCAGGTCGTCACCCGGGTCGGACACCCCATCGGCGCCCACAGCGGTCTCGGGCTGAGCGCGTTCTACTACACGCTGCTCCTGGTGCTGGCCGGGTTCCTCGGCGGCAACCTCATCAGTACCGGCGTCGACACGGCCCTCGGCTACGCCGACACCGAGATCGGCCCCTGGCACACCCGCCGCCCCACGGTGCCGATCAGCCGCAGCCAGACCCTGCTCCTGAAGATGCTCATGACCGCCGGGATCACCGTGCTCACGGTGTCCCTGGTCATGCTGGCCACCGTCGCGATCCTCGGCATGGACGCCACCCACCTGCCGCTGCTGTGGCTCTACTCCTACTGCGCGAGCCTGGCCGTCGGACTGGGCGTCCAGGCGATCAACGCGGCGTTCGGCGGGATCGGCCAGCTCGTGTCCATGTTCGTGTTCATCGTGCTGGGCCTGCCCTCCTCGGGCGCCACCATCCCGCTCCAGGCGGTCCCCGGCTTCTACCGGTTCCTCTCCGTCTTCGAGCCCATGCGCCAGCTCAGCGACGGGGTGCGCGCCATCCTGTTCTTCGACGCTCGGGCCGACGCCGGGCTCGGCCGCGCCTGGCTCATGATCGCCGTCGGTTCCTTGCTCGCCCTCGCCTTCGGCTTCGTGATGACCCGCTACTACGACCGCAAGGGCCTGGACCGGCTGACCCCCCAGCCACCCGCCCACCCGGCCTCCCGCCGCGCGGCGTCCACCTGACGACCGGGACGGGGGGGGGGGGGGCGGGGGCGCCGGCGACCCACCGCAGGTCAGTTTGCGCCGTCGAGAGGTTGCCGCGGGGGGTGTGGCGCCGCGGGGTTTTGGCAACAGGGCCATCCCGGGCGGGGCCGGGCTGACCCCCCAGCACCCCGCCCACCCGCCCCCCCGCCGCGCGGCGCCCACGCCCCCCCCTCGACGGGACCCGGCGCGCCGGAGCCCGTCCTCAGGTCATGTGCCGCAGGAGCGCGGTGACCGCGGGAGGGGTCTCGCCGCGGGGGTGGATCAGCATGACCTTCCAGTGCGGCGCGTGCCGGGCGAACGCGTGGGCGCTGAGGCCCGGGAACCGTCCCGCGATCGAGGCGGGCATGACACAGACGCCCAGGTCGTTGCGGACGAGTTCGGCCGCGGCCACGATGTCGTCGACCTCGAAGGCCGGCTCCCGTTCCACGCCGGCGGCACGGAAGGCCCGGTCCACGCAGATGCGGATCGCCCAGCCCGGTGTGAACTCCACCAGCGGAAGCCGGGCCGCCGCGGCGAGGGTGACCGTGCCGTCGGGGCCGGTCGCGGTGAGCGCGCGCGCCGGGGCGGACACCAGCACCATCTCCTCGTACGACAGCAGCCGGGTCACCAGACCGCGCTGCCGCTGCCGGTCGAGCGCCACCACGGCCAGGTCGAAGCTGCCCTCCCGCAGTCCGTCCCGGATGTCGGGGAGGGACGCCTGCCGCAGGCGCACCACCACGCCCGGATGCTCGGCGCGCAGAGCGGCCAGCGGCCGGTGCAGGTCGGCCCAGACACCCCGTGCCGTGCCGATGGTGACCCGGCCCCGGAGCCGTCCCCGGACCAGGTCGACGGTCGCCCGCGCCTGCTCGGCCGCCCGCAGCGCGGCGCGCGCCGCCGGGACGAAGACCTCGCCCGCGGGGGTCAGGGACACCCGGTGCGTGGTGCGGTCGAACAGCGGGGTGCCCAGCTCCCGTTCCAGCGCGAGGACGGCGCTCGACACGGCGGACTGCACCACGCGCAGCCGCTGGGCCGCCGCCGTGAAACCGCCTTCCTCGGCGACCGCGACCACGACCTCCATCTGCCGCAGATCCATCTCCACTCCCGGGACAGCAGCCGTCCTGGACCGGATCCCCGCCCAGGACCGGAATCCCGTCCTGTACCGATTGTCCCAGGACGTGATCTGCCGCGGGTGTCACGTCGCGCGGACACCGTTGCGCATCTCGCGCGGGCTCACCCCGAAGCGCTGCCGGAAGGCGGTGCTCAGCGCGCTCGCCGACGAGAACCCCGAGGCGTAGGCGAGATCGGTGATCGTCAGGTGTTCGCAGTCGCCGCACCGGAGCCGTTCGCGGACCAGCCGCAGCCGCTCCTCGCGGATCAGGTCGCGGGGGGTGGTGCCCGCGTACTGGAGGGCGAGCTGGATCTGGCGCAGCGACCAGCCCAGGGCGCGGGCCATGGACGTACCCGTGAGGCCGGGGTCGGCGGCGTTCTCGCGGACGTGGCGGCGCACCACCGTCTCCACGTCGGACAGGTGACGGGCGCCCTCGGGGCGGTCGTCGCCGGTGGTGAGCATGCACAGCAGCTCCACCACCCGGTCGGACACGGCGTTGAACTGGGCGTCGGTGAGGTCGTCGCGCTCGGCGTACAGACCGTCGAGCATCGAGCGGACGACACGGCCGAGCCCCCTGCTCAGGTCGAGGCCGGTGGCCAGCGGAGACTTGCGGTTCAGCGGGCCGTCCAGCTCACGGGCCGGGATCGTGAGGACGAAGGCCTGGGTGGAGGCGTCCTGGAGACAGCGGAAGGGCGACCCGAACGAGACGAGCGTGCCCGTCCCCGGCGTCAGCCGTGCCTCGTGACCGTCCTGGCGCAGGACGATCTCCCCGGTCAGCGGCAGCAGCAACCGGTAGTCCGCGTCGGGGTCCTCGCGGATCTGCCGCGCGGTCCTGCTGTACTCGATCGCGTCCGACCGGAACCTGACGAGCTGATACGCCTCGGAGCGCTGACGGACCGTCTCGCCGCTGAAGTCGTCGGTACGGCTGTACCGGTAGCCCATCCGGGACTGGTACGACCCGATGTGCTCGCTCCAGAAGTCGGCCCGCTCCGCCGGTTCCACCGAGCCCGTCGACCGGGTTTCCACCAGGTAGTTCCCCGTGGGTAAGGCCACCATCGACTCCCGTACGGGTGAGGGCAGTTACGCGGTGTCAGCCTAGTGCACACAGCCGGTGCGCATGGCGGCAACTTCCTTGCGCGTCGCGGAAAGCGTGAACGCCGGCGCGCGGCTACCGTCGTCCGCCCCGTCAACTCGCGTACCGTCCCTCACTTTTCCCGCTCCTGCCCCGGCAATGCGTCTCCGCATAAGAGGACTTGAGGACCATGACCGAACGGATACCGGAGGCCGCGTCCTGGTGCCTGGCCGCCGGCCTGCTCGCCGTCACCGTGCTGCTGCTGCGCCAGCGCGGGATCAGCGCGCGGCAGCGCCGGCGGACCGACGATCTCACGGAGGACCTGCGGGCCCGCGACGAGGAACTGCGCCACCTGGCCGAGGTCCGCCTGCCCGTCCTGGAGGACACCCCGCACCAGCTCGCCGCCCCCGCCGCCCCGGCCGCCCCACTGCTCGACGCCCGTCTGGCCGGGACGGACTTCGCGAAGCACCTCGACGGCGTCCTGGAACGCTTCTCGGAGGCGGTGGGACACGCGCAGGCGCGCGCCGACCGGTCCGCGAAGTCCGCGCTCAAGGCGTCCATGCGCTCGATCCAGGCCCTCGCCAACGAGCAGCAGGTGTCCATCGCCGAGATGCAGGACCGCCACGACCACCCCGACGTCCTGCGCGACCTGCTCGAGATCGACCACACCAACGCCCAGTTCGGCCGGCGCGCCCAGGCGATCGCCGTCCTGTGCGGCTCCTGGCCCGGACGCCAGCGTGGTACCTCCGCGCTGACCGAGGTGGTGCGGGGCGCGACCTCCCGCGTCCGTGACTACCGGCGCGTCCGTGTCAACGGGCAGGTCGGCCTCGCCGTCGAGAGCCGCGCCGTCGAACCGGTGGTCCTCGCCGTCGCCGAACTGCTGGACAACGCGGCACGCCACTCGCAGCCCGACACCACCGTCGAGGTCACCGTCCAGGCGGCGCACAACGGTGCCTGCGTGGTCGTCGACGACGCCGGTGTCGGCATGGACGCCGGAACGATCGAGCGGGCCGCCGGGCTGCTGACCGGCCGTGACCTGGTGGACGTGACCCGGCTCGACGACCCTCCGCAGTTCGGCTTCGCCGTCATCGGCGTCCTCGCCGCACGGTACGGCTTCAGCGTCTCGGTGGACACCCGGTCCCCGTACGGCGGTGTCCGGGCGGTGGTGTTCCTGCCTTCGAAACTGCTCACGCATCCGGCCCCGGCCCCGGCCGCGCCGCCGGTGCCGCACACCCGGCGCGAGGCCGAGCCCGTCGGCACGACCACGGCCGGTGGCCTGCCGAAGCGGCGGCGCCGGGCCCCGCGACAGCCGGACGGCGCGGGACGGTCCGCCGCTGTGCCTGCTGAGTCCGCCGTGTCCGCTGTGCCGGGTGAGCCCGCCGTGTCCGCCGAGCCGGCCGTGCCCGCCGAGGACGTCGGTGCCCGGTCGGCCGAGGAGAACGCCCGGCGCATGGGGGCGTTCGCCCGCGGCACCCGGTTCGGCCGCGCGGAGCAGGACACCGCCGGGACCCCGGCGGCCCCTCGACCGCCGGACGTCTCCGGAGCACCTGTCGCCCTCCCGTCGGCCGACGGGACGCTCACGTCGCCGGACGCTTCCGGGCCGGAGGAGACGGGCGCCCCCGTGCCGTCGTACGGAACACCCCACCCGAGCGAAGGGAGCACACAGGGATGACCGCGCCCATGACCAACGAGCTGGGGTGGATGCTCGACGAGGTCCTGAAGGTGCCGGAAGCCCGGCACGCGATCCTGCTGTCCGCCGACGGCATGCTCCGTGCCCACTCCGCGGACATCGGCAGGGACGACGCCGAGCGGCTGGCCGCCGGTCTGTCCGGCGTGCAGTCGATCAGCCGCAGCACCGCCGAGTTCTGCGGCAGGCCGGAAACGCCCTGGCGGCAGACCCTGATCGAGTTCGCGCACGGGTACGTCTTCCTCGTCGCCGCGGGCGAGGGCACCCACCTGGCGGTGTCCACGACCGAGAACGTCGACATGGAGGCGGTCACCTACCGCATGCACAAGATGGTCGACCGGCTCGGCAAGGAGCTGACCAGCCCCGCCCGGCGGGACACCGGCAGCCCGGCATGAGACCGCCCGGACGTCGTCCCGGGGAGCGGCTGGTGCGGTCGTACGTCGTCACCGACGGCCGCTCGCAGCCCTCGCGCAACACCCTCGACCTCGTCACGCTGCTGATCGCCGCCGCCGGCCCGCCGCTCACCGGGCTGAGCCCCGAGAAGCGACGGCTGATGGAGCTGTGCCGGCCCGGTGCCCTGTCGCTGGCCGAGGTGGCCGGCCATCTGGAGCTGCCCGTCAGCGTCACCAAAGTGCTGGTCGCCGACCTGATGGACAGCGGTCACCTCGTCACGCGCGCGCCGATCCCCTCCGCCGGACCTCCGGCCGACACCCGCGTCCTCAAGGAGGTGCTCGATGGACTGCGCTCCCGGCTCTGACACGTATCTGCCCTCGTATCTGCCCGAGAGCGTGCGGACCGCGGTGAAGGTGCTGGTCGTGGGCCACTTCGCGGTCGGCAAGACCACGTTCGTCGGCGCACTGTCCGAGATACGCCCGCTGCGCACCGAGGAGGTCATGACCCAAGCCGGTTCGTCCGTCGACGACTTGACCGGAACGCGGGACAAGAACACCACGACCGTCGCCCTCGACTTCGGCCGCGTCACCCTCAACGACACCCTGGTCCTCTATCTGTTCGGCGCCCCGGGACAGCGCCGCTTCACCGGACTCTGGCGGGACCTGACACGCGGCGCGCTCGGCGCGCTCGTCCTCGCCGACACCCGGCACCTGGACCGGTCCTTCGAAGTCATGGGCCTGCTGGAGGAGTTGGACCTCCCGTACGCGGTCGCCCTCAACGACTTCGACGGCGTACCCGAGTACGGGCTCGACGAGGTGCGCGAGGCACTCGACCTGCTGCCCTCCACCCCGCTGCTGCGCTGCGACGCCCGCGACCGAGTCTCCGCCACCGGGACACTGATCGCCCTCGTCACCCATCTGCTGGACCGCACCGGCGAACTGGAGACCGCGTGAACGCCGTACCGCCACCCGGCTGCCCGGCCCATCAGCCCCTGTACGGACCGGAGTTCGCGGCCGATCCCGCGGCGGTCTACCGGCTGCTGCGGGAGTCCGGGCCGACCGCCCGCGTCGAACTCGCCCCCGGCGTACGGGCCACGCTGGTCACCGGGTACGACGCCGCGCTGCACGTCCTGCGCAGCCCGGAGACCTTCTCCAAGGACCCCCGCCGCTGGAAGGACCTCGCCGACGGAACCGTCCCGGCGGACAGCCCGGTCCTCCCGATGATGACGTACCGGCCCAGCGCCCTGTTCACCGACGGCGAGGAGCACAGCCGGCTGCGGGGCGCCATCGCCGACACGCTCGCCCGCGTCGAGACCGGCGCGCTGCGCGGCTGCGCCGAACGCGGCGCCGACACGCTTATCGACCGGTTCGCGCCGCGCGGCACGGCGGATCTGCTCGGCGAATACGCCCAGGTCCTGCCGCTGCTCGTGTTCAACCACCTCTTCGGCTGCCCCGCCGGGCACGGCGTCCGGCTGGTCGAGGGCATGTCCGGGATGTTCGACGGGGTGGATTCCGAGAAGGCGTACGAACTGCTCATCGCCACCCTGGTCGACCTGGTCGAGCTGAAGCGGCGGCGTCCGGCCCCCGACATGACGTCCTGGCTCATGGAACACCCGGCCGGGCTCACCGACGAGGAACTGATCCACACCCTCGCCGTGCTGATGGGCGCCGGCACCGAACCCCAGCAGAACCTGATCGCGAACGGTCTGCGCCTGCTGCTGTCCGACGACCGCTTCGCGGGCGACCTCTCCGGCGGAACCCTGCCGGTGCAGGACGCCCTCGACGAGGTGCTGTGGACCGACCCGCCTATCGCGAACTACGCCGTGCACTACCCGCGTCACGACGCCGTGTACGAGGGCACGCTGCTGCGTGCGGGCCATCCGCTGGTGGTGAGCCTCGCCGCCGCGAACACGGATCCGACCTTGACACATCATCAACTCATCGGTAACCGCGCTCACTTGGCATGGAGCGCCGGCCCGCACACCTGTCCCGCGCAGGGTCCGGCGCGACTGATCGCGTCCGTCGCGGTCGAGAAACTCCTGGACCGGATCCCCGACATCGAACTGTCGGTCCCCGTGGCGGAGCTGCGGTGGCGGCCCGGCCCATTCCACCGCGCGCTCGCCGCCCTGCCGGTGAGCTTTCCGCCCGCCCCGGCCGTCGGACGCGCCGACCGCCCGGAGCGGTCGCCGTCCGAGCCCTTTCCGCCACCGCCGTCCGAGCCCCGGTCCCCCGAGGCCGACCGCCCGCGGACCACGTGGGCGCGGGCGGCGGCATGGTGGCGCGGGGAGTACTAGGCGAAACGGACCGGCAGTGAGCGGTGGCCGTTGGAGATGAAGGAGTCGACCGGCCGCAGCTCCTCCTCCGGCACGGCGAGCCGCAGGTCCGGGAAGCGGTCGAACAGGGCCGGAAGCGCGACCCGGGCCTCCAGGCGGCCCAGCGGCGCCCCCAGACAGCGGTGCACACCGTGGCCGAAGGCGAGGTGCTCCTTGTCGGAGCGGGTGACGTCGAACTGGTCGGCGTCCTTGCCGTGGCGCTCGGGATCGCGCCCGGCGGCGGCGTAGGCCGCGAGGATCGCCTCACCCCTGGCGATCACGGTCCCGTCGGGACCGCCGAGTTCGCAGAGGACGATGTCCTCGACGGCGTACCGCAGCGGCAGACTCGCGACCGGCGCGTCCGCCCGCAGGGTCTCCTCGATCACGTCGTCCCAGTCCGCGCGGCCCGCCCGGACGTGCGCGAGCTGGTCGGGCCGGGTGAGCAGGGCGTGCACGGCGTTGTCGATGAGGTTGACCGTCGTCTCGTGACCGGCGCTGATCATGAGGATCAGGGTGTCGAGCAGCTCCTGTTCGCTGAGCGCGGTGCCCTGCTCGTCGTCGCGGGCAGCGATGAGCCCGGAGGTCAGATCGTCGCCGGGCGACTCCCTCTTGGCGGCGACGAGTTCGGCGAGGATGACCAGCAACCGACCGTAGGCGGCCGTCATTTCGCCCGGATCGGCGGAGGTGGCGAACATGCGGTCCACCAGCTCGCGCAGCTCGGGGCCCCGTTCCTCGGGCAGTCCGAACAGTTCGCTGATCACCTGGATCGGCAGCGGATAGCAGAACTCCTCGCGCAGGTCGACGACCTGGGAGGCGCGGCCCGCTTCCGCCACGCGGTCCAGGAGCTGCCGGGTGATCTCCTCGATACGCGGCTGGAGCGCGGCCGTCCGGCGGGCGGTGAACGCCTTGGAGACCAGCGTGCGCAGCCGACGGTGCTCACCTCCGTACGCGGTGAACATGTTCTGCACGGCCACCCAGGTGAACAGCGGCCACTCGGGCGTGATCACACCGTTCGCCAGCAGGGGCCAGTGCTGTTCCGCGTCCTTGGACACCCGGGGGTCGGTGAGCAGCCGCTTCAGCAGCTCGGGACCGCTCACCGCCCAGGCCTCGACGCCCCCGGGAAGCTCCACCCGGGCCACTGGTCCTCTCTCGCGGATCCGGGCGGCCTCACCGTGGATGTCGCCTCCGGTCGCGTCGATCACCAAAGGACGTGGACTTCCCATCAGGAACCTCCAGGCAGTCGAACCCCGATTCGGCATACGCCGCGTCACGCTACGCGACGGCGCGGCTCCGCCGGGATACGCCCGGTGCCGGTGCGTGCGGTGCCAACTTCCCTGCGCGCAGAGGCAATTGCGTCCACCTGATACGTACGGGGCAAGCCAGTGAGGGTTCGGATCCCGCCGCGGAGCCCGCCGCGGAGCCCGTCTCAGGCGTGTCCGCGGCGCAGCAGCCGTCTGCGCGGCTTCTGGTCGGGGAGCCAGCCGAAGGTGAGGCAGCTTCCGACGGCTCCGAGGAGCAGGCCGATGAAGAAGCCGCCGAGGTTGGAGGTGACCCAGGTGCCGAGCGACAGCAGGATGCCCAGCAGGGAGTAGAACAGGCGCTGGGCCGGGTTGAAGAGGATCAGCAGGCCGCACAGCAGCATCACGGTGGGCAGGAGATAGCCCGCCAGGCCCTGCATGCCGATGTGCAGGACGACCTTCAGCGACGCCTTCTCGGTGAGCAGGATCTCCGCCCCCGCCAGGGTGAGCAGCAGCCCGCCCCAGAAGGGGCGGTGGGCGCGCCACTGGCGGAAGGTCTCCCGGAGGTCCCGGGAGCCGTCCGTCCGTGCTTCGGCACTCATCAGCAGCCTTGGTCGCTGAAGCGGAGCTTGAGGCCCGGCAGCTTGAACACCGCGGCCGTCGTCGCGTAGTTGGTCTGGCGCAGATTGGCGATGCGCACGGTGTCGGCCTGCTGGCTGAACACGCCCTTGGGGCCCTGGACCCCGGCCTTGTCGAGCGTGCTGGCGTCGTTGCCGATCTCGATGTTGTTGAAGGACGCGTTGCCGGACAGCTCCGTGGAGTCGGTGGTCAGGTTGGTCGCCTGGACCTTGTCCGAGCCGCTGCCGGCCGTGATGAGCAGGTTGGTGCCCCCGAGGTCGACGCTCTGGCACAGGTGGTCGAGGGTGGCGTTCTTGATCGCCGAGGTGACGATGAGGACCTGGCCGCCCGTGTCGCCGGCGTTCGGACTGTCCTCCGCCATGTTGTCGAGGCCGCCGAACTGCTCGAAGCCGGTGCCGTTCAGCTCGGTCGCGGTGACCGTGAACGGCATGCCGGAGATGGCGAACTGGACACCGAGGGCACCCTCCGCCGTGGCGATCATCAGCCCCGCGGCGACCGCGGTGGCGGGTATCGCCATCACGGCGGCGCGGCGCAGCCGGACCCGCCCGCGGCGGCCCTGTCCGGCGGCTGAACCGCTTTCCGGGGTCTCGGGCGTGGAACCGTTGGACGCCGTGGCGTCCGGGGACGAAGCCATGTCTGCTCCCTGGGCACGTTCGATGCGGGTGGGGCTCCAGTGGCGCGTTGTCCTGGCGCGGACAGCAACGGCCGCGTACGCCTCCTCGCGCCTCCCGGCGGTTGCAAGGGCTTTCTCGTTACGCGGCAGTAGCCGTCGAGGAAGTTACCGGGGGTTACACGTACGGGTCAAGGCGCGTGTGGGAAAACCGTGCCCGTTGTGCCGCACCTGTGAACGCACGTCGGCCGGACAGTCGTCCTGACCTCCAACTTCCGTACGGGGCCTTGACGTTGACTGTCCATCAGGTCTACAACTCTCCCTGTTTCCCGGATCCGTGGCGCCGGATCCGTCGGCCGACGCGCCCGTCACCTCCCGGACCCCGCTCTGCGGGGCGGTCATGGCGTGTTCCGGAGTGGCCCTGACGCGTACGCCGGCAAGGCGTGCCCCCCGGCCGCTCCCCGTCCCGTGGCACCGGCGCGGTCACCTTCCCCCGAGGGCCGCACCGGTCGCCCGGCTGTCGCCGTCGGCCCGTGGCGTACGGAGAAGGCGTCACGGACCGGCGGCGGTCTCTCCTCGCACCACTCCCGCGGGCGGGCCCGGCATCCTGGCCCGCCGTCGCGCGCGGCCCGTATCACCCGCACACCCGCGCCACCTTCTCGACCCGCACCCCCGCGCCCCGGCGCGGTCAGGCACCCACACCCCCATCGGAGAAGAGGCACCCCCCATGCGTACTCGAACCCTGCTCGCCCTCGCCGGCGCCGTCGCGGCCCTCTCGGCGTCCGCCGTCGTCCCCGCCTCGGCGGACGACATCGCGGTGCTCACCACCGGCAGCGCCGGAGGAACCCCCGTCGCCGTCGGCGACGTCCTCACCGCCTCGCTGGCGAGCGGCACCAACGCCACGCTCTACTCCAGCGCGACCGGTACGAGCGGCGTCTCCTGTTCCGCGTCGACCTTCACCGCCACCGCCACCGACAACCCGGCGTCGCCCGGCACGGCCACCGAGTCCCTCACCGGCCACACCTTCGGCGCCAGTTCGTGCAGCAGCAACGTCATCGGCGTCCTCGGCGTCACCAGCATCACGGTCGACAACCTGCCCTACAGCACCGCGGTGGGCTCCGACGGAAGCGTCACGGTCACCCCGGCCGCCGGCTCCACCATCCAGACCACGGTCAAGCTGCGCTCGCTGCTGGGCACGCTGACCTGCGTCTACCGGGCGGCGAGCCTCACCGGCACGGCGGACAACTCCGACAACAGTCTCACCTTCACGAGCCAGCAGTTCACCAAGTTCTCCGGCTCGTCGCTGTGCTTCGCCAACGGCTACTTCACCGCGAAGTACGCCCCCGTGACCGACACCAGCCAGGCGGGCAGCCCGGCGGTGTACGTCAACTGAGCCCCACGGGAACCGGGTTCACTGCCGGCGTCGCAGCACCACGGCGACGCCGGCGGTGAGCAGCAGCGCCGCCCCGGCTCCTCCGGCGACCATGGGGAGCGCGGGTCCGCCGCCCGAGGTGCGCTCGGCGGCGGGCGCCAGATCGTCGGTGCCCGCCTGCACGGCCGCCGAACTGGCGTCGGGGGAAGGCGAGTCGGCGGACGGTGAAGCGGCTGTCGGGCTGGGTGTCGTGGTCGCCGAACGCTTCGCCGCGGGGGACTTCTTGGTGCTCTTGCCGGTCGAACCGCTCCCGGCGGTCCCCGGAGCACCGGTCTTCTGCGCCGGCTCGGCCGCCCCGCTCCCGCCGGAGAACACGACGTCCGAGCACGAGTAGTAGGTGTCCGTCGTGCTGGAGTTCTGCCAGATCGTGAACAGCATCTGACGGCCGGTGCGGTCGGACGGCAGCTTCGCCCCGATCCGGTAGGCGCCGCCGACCAGCGCGGGATCGGTGACCGTGGCGAACGGCTTCTCCGGCAGGTCCGACCACTTCAGCGGCCTCGTCGGGCTGTAGCCCTGCTTGGTCAGATACAGCTTGAAGGTTCCCGTGTGCGCGATCGTCGAGCTGTACTTCATGTTCAGGGACGCGCCGGGCGTCAGGCGCGTCGCCGGGAAGTCGGCACGGGCCAGGTCGAGCCCCTTGTAGGCGGGCAGGCCCCCGCTGCACAGCTTTCCGTCCGGGATCACCGAGCGGTCCCGGCCGTTCACACCGCCCACCCGCAGGTTGTCCCACGCCGTGAACGGCGAGCCGTTCGCCGCGATCGCCGCACGGCAGGCCGCCGTGCCCTGGCTGCCGCCCTCGGGCGAGCACGCGTACACCCGGCTGACCGGAGACGTCGGCGCGCCGTGCGCCGACGCGGTCCCCGCCGCCCACGTCGTGAGCAGCAGCGGAGCCGCCAGGGCGACAGCGGCCGCGGTGGCGGTGCGGTAGGCGGTCATCCGGCAGGTCTCCTCGATGCGTGGACGAAGCGGTGTGCCGCCGTGCGCGGCCAGGACGCACTCCTCGCACGGGACACGGAGGGATACGGCTCCGGAGCGCCGTCCGTTCAGATCCGCAATCCGCGCGAATCGGGACCACCTCGCCGCACCGGGGACGGACGAGGGCCCGACACCGCCTGGATCGAGGGTTTTCCCGCTATCCCTCCTCTCCGTGCCCTGCCTATGGTTCAGCGCGACCACCGGGCGCGCCGCACCCCGGACTCAAGGACGCGACCGCGCGGCACCCGCAACGGTCAACAGCTCGAAGTCGACCGCTGGGCTCTACGGGGGGAGGGGCCGCTCGGCGCGCACCGCGTCGGACGGCCCCTTCTGCGCAGCCGGTACGGTGAGCCGCATGCACGATCCCGCCACCCCCGCACCCTTCGCCACCGGTCCCGACGACGCCCCGGTGGTCGTGAGTTCGGTGCGCGGCTCGTTCCCCTGGAGCGTGCTGGCCGAGCGGCACCCGGCGCTCATCCGGAAGGTTCGGGACGCTTTCCCGTACGGCCCCGAGCAGCGCCAGGCGCTCGACGCGCTGCTGGAGAACTGCGCCGAGGGGGTCGTCGAACCGCTCTCGGAGTCGGCGGCGGACCGCGGCCGCTGGGATGCCTGGGGCGGCCGGGAGTACTACGGCCGGTCCTGGTTCGACCTGCCGTTCCTGTGGTCCGAGAGCTACTTCTACCGCAAGCTCCTCGAAGCCGTCGGCTACTTCGTGCCGGGCCCCTGGCGGGGCATCGACCCCTTCCGCCCCTTCAAACTCGCCGAACTGGACACCCCGGAGGCGGACGAGGAACTCGCCGCGCTGGACGACCTCGCGCGGCGGCCGGCCGGGGAACAGGAGGAGGCGCTGCTGCACGGCTCCCTGTGGGGCAACCGCGCCGACCTCGGATTCAGTCTCGCCGGCACCGGGGGCGGGACGGCGGCCGAGTCCCAGCTCGTGGCGAACGACGCGGACGTGCTGCGCTCCCTGTTCGACGGCGGCACCCTCTGTCTCGTCGCGGACAACGCGGGCCGGGAACTCATCCCCGACCTCCTCCTCGTCGACCACCTCCTCCGGCACGGCCGGATCGCACGGGCCGCCCTGCACGTGAAGCCGTACCCGTACTACGTGTCCGACGCCACGGCGGCCGACGTGCTGGACGCCCTGCGCCGGCTGACCGCCGCGAAGGGAGCGGCCGGCGAGGCCGGGAACCGTCTCTGGGCTGCGCTGTCCGGGGGCCGGCTCACCGTCCGGACCCACCCCTTCGCCTGCGGCCCGCTGCCGTACGCCGATCTGCCCGACGACCTGCGGCGGGAGTTCGCGGCCGCCGACGTGACCCTGCTGAAGGGGGACCTGAACTACCGCCGGCTCATCGGCGACCGGCTCTACCCCGCGACCACCCCGTTCGCCGACGCCACCGCCTGTTTTCCCGGTCCGGTGGCCGCGTTGCGGACCCTCAAGTCCGATGTCGTCGTCGGACTCGGCCCCGCCGTCGAGGCGGCCCTCGACGCCGCCGAGGACCACCGCTGGCGCACCGGCGGAACCCACGGCCTGATCCAGGCCAGACGCTGATCCGAGCCAGATGCTGATCCGGGCCAGATGCTGATCCGGGCGGGCCCGACGCGGCTGACCACCCGCCGACGGGGGCCGCCGGGCCGCGGAGGCGGCTTCGAGGGGGCGGGAAGCCCGTCGGGGGCGGTTTTCGGCTCGGTTCACGCGATGGTGTGATCATGTCCTGGCCTGCGGATGTGCCCGCGAAGGCCTGGGTAGGGCCCGGCCATGACGCAGCCGTTCCAACTCCCGCACTTCTACATGCCGTACACCGCCCGGCTGAACCCGCACCTGGACGAGGCGCGGGCGCACTCGGTCGGGTGGGCCCGCGACATGGGCATGCTCGAAGGCTCGGGCATCTGGGAGCAGTCCGACCTCGACGCCCACGACTACGGCCTGTTGTGCGCCTACACCCACCCCGACTGCGACGGACCGGCCCTCTCGCTCATCACCGACTGGTACGTGTGGGTGTTCTTCTTCGACGACCACTTCCTGGAGACCTTCAAACGCACCCAGGACCGTGCCGGCGGCAAGGCCTACCTGGACCGCCTGCCCCTCTTCATGCCCCTCGACCTGTCGACGCCCGTCCCCGAACCGGAGAATCCGGTCGAGGCGGGACTCGCCGACCTGTGGGCGCGCACGGTGCCCTCGATGTCCGCGGACTGGCGCCGCCGGTTCGCCGTGTCCACCGAGCACCTGCTCAACGAGTCGATGTGGGAGCTGTCCAACATCGACGAGGGACGGATCGCCAACCCCGTCGAGTACATCGAGATGCGCCGCAAGGTGGGCGGAGCCCCCTGGTCGGCGGGGCTCGTCGAGTACGCGACCTCCGAAGTGCCCGCGTCCGTCGCGGAGTCGAGGCCTCTGCGCGTCCTGATGGAGACGTTCTCCGACGGAGTCCACCTGCGCAACGACCTCTTCTCCTACCAGCGGGAGGTCGAGGACGAGGGCGAGCTCAGCAACGGCGTCCTCGTCCTGGAGACGTTCTTCGGCTGCACGACCCAGCAGGCCGCCGAGACCGTCAACGACGTACTCACCTCACGCCTCCACCAGTTCGAGCACACGGCGCTCACCGAAGTGCCCGTCCTGGTCGCCGAGAAGGGGCTCACCCCGGCGGAGGCCGGCGCCGTCGCCGCGTACACGCAGGGCCTCCAGGACTGGCAGTCCGGCGGACACGAATGGCACATGCGCTCCAGCCGCTACATGAACAAGGGCGTCGTCGAGGAGGCGCGGCCCTTCGGCATGGGCGGGTTCGGGACGTCCGCCGCGGACGTCGGGGCGCTGCTCTCCGCGGCGGGGGCGGAGCGGCTGCGCGCGTACACGCACGTCCCCTTCCAGAAGGTCGGACCCTCCCGGCTCCCCGACTTCCACATGCCCTTCGAGGTCACCCTCAGCCCGCATCTCGCGGGCGCCCGCGACCGCCTCGGCACCTGGATGCACGCCATGGGCATGCTCCAGGAGGGTGTCTGGGACGAGGACAAGCTCATCGCCTACGACCTCCCGCTCTGCGCCGCGGGCATCCATCCCGACGCGACACCGGAGGCCCTCGACCTCAGCTCGCGGTGGCTGGCCTGGGGCACCTACGGCGACGACTACTACCCGCTGCACTTCGGCAACCGCCGCGACCTGGCCGCCGCCAGGCTGACCACCGCGCGCCTGTCCGCCTGCATGCCCGTCGAGGGCGAGGAGACGCCCGTCCCGGTCAACGGCATGGAGCGCGGACTGATCGACCTGTGGCGGCACACCACCGCGGAGATGACCCCGGAGGCCCGGACCACCCTGCGCGCGGCGGTGGACGTGATGACGGAGAGCTGGCTGTGGGAGCTGTCCAACCAGGCGCAGCACCGCATTCCGGACCCGGTCGACTATCTGGAGATGCGCCGGGCCACCTTCGGCTCGGAGCTCACGATGAGCCTGTGCCGCCTCGGACACGGCCGGACGGTCCCTCCGGAGGTCTACCGCAGCGGTCCCGTCCGGTCACTGGAGAACGCGGCCATGGACTACGCGATGCTCCTGAACGACGTCTTCTCGTACCAGAAGGAGATCGAGTACGAGGGAGAGATCCACAACGGCATCCTCGTCGTGCAGAACTTCTTCGGCTGCGACTACCCGACCGCGCTCGGCGTCGTCCATGACCTGATGACCCGGCGCATGGAGCAGTTCCAGCATGTCGCCGCCCACGAACTGCCCATCCTGTACGACGACTTCAAGCTGTCGGAGGAAGCGCGCGGGATCATGCGGGGCTATGTGGCGGAGCTGGAGAACTGGCTGGCCGGAATCCTGAAGTGGCATCAGGACTGCCGCCGCTACGGCGCGGCGGACCTGGCCCGCCGCGCCCACGGCTTCGTGCCGGACCGGGCGCCCGCACCGCCCCTGCCCCGGCAGGCGCAGCCCGTCCCCCTCTGACGGGACGGCAATCCCACTCGTCCGGGGAACGGCCGCGTCAGTCTCACTCGTTCGGGGATCGTCGCGCGCCGGGGCGAGGGGTAGGGCAAGAGCCGAAGGCGGTCCGTAGAACATCTGCCGGAGGCGACCCATGGAACAGACCGCGTTGCGTCCCAAGCCGATGCCCGGCCGGGATCCGGGCGGCGGCACCCGTCCGCCCGGAGGCACCCGTCCGCCCGGCGCGGCCGGGCGCCCGCGCGCGGTGCGGCGGCGCGGGAGACGGCTGGTCACCGTGCTCGCCGTGGTGTCCGCCGGAGTGGTTCTCCTCCTGTCCGGCGTGGGGCTCGGCGCGGTGGGCGCGACGGTGATCGGCATGGGCAGGCCGGCGGACCTCCAGCGGCAGTCCGGTACGGCCGGGCAGCCACGGCAGCCCTCCGCCGGATCCGGGGCACCGGAACCGGGCGCTTCCGGGGCACCGGAACCGGGCGCTTCCGGTGCGCCGCGGCCCGGTGCGTCCGGAGTGCCGGGGGCCGGCGGCTTCGCGGCGGAGTCCGGCGGCGGCGGTCCGCTCCGGCCGGCGGAGTCCGGGCGGCAGTCCGTACGGGGGACCCTCGGCGTCGAGGCGGTCGACGAACCCGGCGGCGGCGCGCTCGTCGTGGGCGTCCACCTGCCCGGTCCCGGCTACACCGCGGGCCTGGTCCGCGGCGACGTCGTGCTCGGCGTCGACGGGACCGGGATCACCTCGGCCGCCGACCTCGCGCGCGCTGTGGCGGACGCGCCGCCGGGCAGGGAGGTCACCCTGCGCGTGCGCCACGCGAGCGGCGGCCGCGAGTACCTGTCCGCCGTCCCGGGCACCGCGACCTGACGCCCCGGCCCGCGCTTCGAGGCGGGTACGGCGCCCGCCCCGGCGGGTACAGGCGCCCGCCCCGGCGGGAACAAGGGAAAAGGGGCTGGTCAACGGAGCCGCGGCCCGTCACGATGGCCGCATGCTGAGCACCCTCCTCGCCTTTCTCGGCGCCTGTACCCTCATCGCGGCCTCGCCCGGACCCAGCACCGTTCTGATCATCAAACGGTCGCTGGGCAGCCGGCGCTCCGGGTTCATGACCGTGCTCGGCAACGAGACGGGCGTCTTCCTGTGGGGCGCCGTCGCCGCGCTCGGCCTCACCGCTCTGCTCGCCGCCTCCGAGATGGCGTACGGCGTCATGCGGGTCGTCGGCGCCGTCGTGCTCGTCGGCTTCGGCGTCCAGACGCTGTGGCAGGCACGCCGTTCCAAGGGAGCCGCCGACGGCGGCTGGGAGGGCGCGGAGAAGAGCGCCTGGGCGTCCTACCGGGGTGGCCTGCTGCTCAACCTCGCCAACCCGAAGGCGGCCGTCTTCGCGATGTCCTTCCTTCCGCAGTTCGTGCCCGAGGGCGCCCCGCACCTGCCCGCCATGCTCGGCCTGGCCGCGCTCTGGGCGGTCTACGAGGTGGGGTACTACGGCGTCTACGTGTGGTTCGTCGGCCGGATGAAGTCCGTGCTGTCCCGGACGGGCGTGCGCCGGCGCCTGGAGCAGGTCTCCGGAGGCGTCCTGCTGGTCCTGGGAGCCCGCCTCGCCCTGGAGGGCTGACCCGGGGGGGGGGGGGGGGCCCCCGCCGCCCCCCCCCCCCCCGCGCGGGGGGGGGCGCTGACAGCCCAGGGGAGGCGCCCGCCCCCCCGGAGGGGGGGCGGGCGCGCCCCCC